>JBBRNU010000396.1:0-4887 GCA_038230115.1 Chthonomonadales bacterium
ATGCTGGGCCGGAACCGATCGTGCGCGCAGCGACCGAGGCCGACCTGCCGCAACTGGTGACGCTGTATGCGGAGTTGTGCGCGTTTCACGCCGACCTGGACGCTCGTTTCGGCGGCGAGCAGGAACCCGCCCGGTTCGAGGCGGAACTCAGGGCGTGGCTGGCGAACTCGCGCGCCTGCCTGCTGGCGGCGGAAGCGAGGACGGAAGCGGGAACGGAATTGGCGGGGTTCGGCGCGGGAATTTTGCAGGAGGGTCTGCTGGCGCTGGCTCCGGGCCGTTCCGGTCGGCTGGCGGAATTAGCCGTCAGCGCGTCCTACCGGCGGCAGGGCATTGGCGCGCTGCTGACGCGCGCCCTGATCGCGTGGTTTCGGGGGCAGGGCGCGAACCGCGTCTTTGTCGGCGCGGCGACGTGCAACCCGTCCGCCAACGCCTTCTGGCGCAAGATGGGTTTTGCGGACTTTGTGACGGTTCGCACGCTCGACATCGGCTCGGTCGAAGTCGAAACCGACCGCGAAATTATTTGAGGCGCAATGAAATTGCAGTCATTTGCGGAGCGCTTGTCGTAGCGGAACTGCGTCTGAACTCTTGGCTTTTCAGGAAAACGCTAGAATCGGGCGCGACAGGCAAAACGCGCTTTGCCACGCAAGCGAGGGGAAGATGGTAAACTTACCTCACCCATCAAGTTCTACATCTTCCCAGCTTTCGCTGTGGCAAATGCCGCCTACCGACCTACTCTCTTTGGCTTCTACTATGACCTCATCTATCCGAACGGAAACCGAAACTGTCATTAAGAAAATTTTGCCATACATGCGACGGCGCGAGTACGACATTGAAAAGGATTTCGATTTTGAAACGCCTGTCAAAACGCCGGAACGCGCCAACAAAGGCTATGCGGACATCCTCGTGATGTGCGGGCAGTCGAAACCGCTTTTTGTCATTGAAGCAAAAAAATCGGGCAAAAAACTAAACGCCCAAGACCGTGATCAGGCGCTAATCTATGGCACGGCGCTTGGCGCGTTGTTCGTGGTTGTCACCAACGGAGCGGACATTCAGTGCTATAATGTCGCAAATCGTGATTTGCTTCGGTGGAACGGCAAGTTAAGCCAGAAAATACCGACAAGATCACAGCTTTTATCTAATGTCGTTCGAACGCTGCGCGCCAATAAAAACGCCAATGACGTTCCGCTCACGAACGACCTGAGCCTGCCGTTTCGCCCCAGCCTGCCCCTGAAACAGCTCAACGCGCTCTTCGCCCGCTGCCACAACGCCATTCGCAAAATCGAGAAGGATGAAGACAACGCCTTCGCGGATTTCTCCAAGTTGCTTTTTCTCAAATTGTTGGAAGAAAAGGCCGACGGTTCCGATTTTACGCTGCCCTATTCTTATCGCTTCTATGAACTTGCGGAAAAACCCGAAGCGGAAGCCGATCAGATTCAAAACGCAGTCGTTGATATGATCGAGAAAATCAAGCAGCGTACAAATTATGGCGACGTACTCAGCGACCCGCTCAAAATGAGCAAGCCGAATACGTTTCGCTACATCGTGCGTGAATTAGCCGCCGTTTCGTTTCAAGATATTGATCTGGACTATAAGGGCGCGGCGTTCGAGTACTTCGTTCGCGCTACCTTGAAAGGCAAAAAACTCGGCCAGTATTTCACGCCCCGCGAGTTGATAAAGCTGATGTCTCACCTGGTGGGCCAGGAAAAAGTCATCAACGCGATTACCTCTGGCAGCAAGATCAAGGTTCTCGACCCGGCTTGCGGAACCGGCGGCTTTCTCGTTTATCTGATGCAGGAAAATCTGCGAACGCTGCGCGACCGTTTGCAAGATAACAAAATCACGCGGCAAAACCACGACGCGCTGGCAAAAAAAGTTATGGAGCAAGTGTTCTTTGGCTCTGACGCCAATAATGGCGTCGCCTGCGCTGCCAAGATGAACATGATTATCGCCGGGGATGGACACACCAACATCCAATCCGAGGATAGCCTACGGGAGACGGCTCGAAACTGGAATATGGCGGAGCCGGATTGCGACCTGATTCTAACGAACCCGCCGTTCGGCACGTCGGAAGCGAATTCCATGTCGAGCGAGGAACTGGACGCTTATGACGTGCGGCGAACCAAAGGGCAACTGCTTTTTTTGCAGAAAATGATTCGCTGCGTCGTTAAAGAGGGCGATATTTGCACGGTAATTGATGAAGGCGTTCTCAACACCGAGGTTGCCAGAGAAATACGGCGGTTCATCCTCCAGAGTTGCCGTGTCGTAGCGGTCGTTCGTCTGCCGGAGGACACTTTTAAGCCGAACAAAATCAACGTGCGGGCCAGCATCCTCTATTTGCGGCGGCGCGAACACGATGACGTTGATCTCGATGAGGATTATCCCATCACCTTTTGCGATGTCGATTCGCTGGGGTACAACGGCGCGGGCGATCCGGTTCGCGGTTTCGACCTGTCTCGACTGCTCGCCGAATCCGCCACGCAGTTTCTTGACACGGGCCTGCCGACACGCAACGGTTATCATTGGACAGCATTCAACGTTGCCGCTCAGGACGTCACCAACGACGCGACAAATCGCCTTGATTATAAATATTGGTCGCCGGAGTTGCGAAAACACATCGCCAACTTGAACGCGTCTGGCGGGAGGGCAATCAAGCAACTCAATACGATCAAAACGGAGCGGGGGGCCAGTCCCAAAGCTGAATTGTACGTGGATGAAGCGGATGGATACGCGCTTGTTGTCAAAGCAGGGTCAAACATTTCCCGATACGGAGAACTGCTTACGGAAGGCGATTATATTGAAAAAAATGTTTACGACGAGATGACAAGGGCGCACATTCTCGATGGTGACGTTCTCTTGTCTTCTACGGGCGATGGCACAATAGGCAAGTGTTGCGTTTATCGTTCGGAAAAGCCAGCCATTGCCGATGGACACGTCACGATTATTCGCCCGGACACGAATCTGATATCGCCAGAGTACCTTTGCGATTATCTACGCGCTGGCTTTGGCGCAACGCAGGTCAACCGACTTTTCACCGGCTCGACTGGCTTAGTCGAATTAGCGAAAGATCACGTTGACGCCGTGATGATCAATTTGCTTTCGGGCATTGACGAACAAGAGGCCGTATCCAAACAACTGCGGGAAAGCGAAGCCACGTACCGCAAATTGACGCAGGAAGCAGCGGAAGGTTTGAACGCGGCGCGATTTCTATTTGCCGCGTTGTGACAAAGCCGGATTGTGTTGCAAAGGCGATTAGGGCAGAGGAAAAGGAAAATCGGCGGCATGACTTTTCGGATTGCGGTATTGGCGGGCGACGGCATCGGCCCGGAAATTGTAGACGAGGCCGTTAAAGTGTTGCAGGCGGCGTCGGCCTGGTTCAGGTTCGAACTTGCCCTGACGCCCGCGCTTGTGGGCGGGGCCGCGTATGACGCGACCGGGCATCCGCTGCCGCCCGAAACCCTGGCCTTATGCCGCGCAAGCGACGCCGTGCTGCTGGGCGCAGTGGGCGGGCCGAAGTGGGATGCGGTCGAGCCGCCCGCCCTGCGCCCGGAAGTCGGCGCGCTCCTTCCGCTGCGGCGCGAGCTAGGGCTGTTCGCCAACCTGCGCCCCGCGACCCTGTTTCCCGCGCTTGCCGGAGTCTCGTCGCTGCGCGCCGATCTGGTGGCAGGCGGGCTGGACATTCTCGTGGTGCGCGAGCTGACAGGCGGTTTGTATTTCGGGCAGCCGAAGGGACGGGACGCCGACGGGAAGCGGGCGGTGGACACCTGCGTGTACACGACGCCGGAAATCGAGCGGATCGCCCGGCTCGCCTTCGCCGCCGCCCAAAAGCGCGGCAAACGCCTGTGTTCGGTAGACAAGGCCAACGTCATGGAAACGTCGCGCTTATGGCGCGAAACGGTTACCCGTCTGGCAGGCGAGTATCCCGACGTGGAATTCTCGCATATGCTCGTGGATAATTGCGCCATGCAATTGATGCGAGAACCCCGCCAGTTTGACGTGATTGTAACCGAAAATCTTTTTGGCGATATTTTGAGCGACGAGGCGGCCATGCTGACCGGCAGTCTGGGAATGCTGCCCTCGGCCAGTCTGGGGGCGAAACCAACCGCAAACGGCGCGGGAACCTTCGGGCTGTACGAACCGTCACACGGCTCGGCTCCAGCCATCGCCGGACAAAACATCGCGAACCCGCTGGCGACAATTCTCTCCGGCGCGCTGTTGCTGCGGCATTCGCTCGGTCTGGACGAGGCCGCGACCGCTATCGAAGCGGCGGTCGCGCGCACGCTGGAAGCTCGCCTGCGAACCGCCGACATCGCCGCTCCCGGTCAGCCGACCGTCAGCACGCAGGCGATGGGCGATCACGTCGCGCGCAGTCTGGGCTGACAGGCCGGGTTGACAGAACAAAAATTAGGAACGGACACATCATGCAGCAACGCCTGGCTTATCTGGTGGGCGCGGACTTGAGGCCGCAGGCGGGCGTCGAACGGTGCGACCCCGTCCCGGAATACGCGGTTTTTGTGCAGCGCAATGGCGCGGAACAACTCGATTACAGCCTGCTCAACGTTACGAAAGACCCTTTCGCGCGTCGGTTCGCGCAGCGCGGACAGCCGCACGTCGGTCTGGCGTTCGCGGCTCTGGCGCAACGGTCGCGGTACGCGGGCCTGGTCGTATCGGGCGAGGACGTCGGGCTGCCGCTCGCGCTTCTGGCCCGCCTGCGCGCTCCACGAACGCCGATTTACATCATCACGCATGGCTCGTATTTCGCCTCGCCCAAGTTTGCACGCCTGCTCAATCTGGCGCGCGGCCTGAAAAACCTGCACTTCCTGTGCCTGTCGGAAACCCTGCGCCAGACCATGATCGGGGATTTCGGCGTCGCCGCCCGGCAGGTTCACG
>JBBRNU010000397.1:0-4872 GCA_038230115.1 Chthonomonadales bacterium
ATAAACGTTTCCGCCGGAGGACGCTTCCCTGCGCGCAAAATAGCGGCAGCGAAAACCGCGAACGCTTTGATTTTACCTGCCGCGCGCGCAAACCGCAAACAAGCGGGCGTTCGCGGTTTCGCTCGTCCGCCCGCTCGTCTCACGCCCCGGTTGTGGTATCATTAAGCCATGATGAGCAAACCTACTACAGAGAATATCGAGTTGACCATGCTGCCGAACGGCGTGCGCGTCGTCTCGGAAAAATTAACGTATGTGCAGTCGGCGTCGGTCGGGCTGTGGGTCGGCGTCGGGGCGCGCGACGAGGACGACCCGATACGCGGCATTTCGCACTTCATCGAGCATATGTTGTTCAAGGGAACCCGACGGCGCGACGCGCGGCAGATCGCCGATGAGATCGAGTCGCGCGGCGGGCATTTGAACGCTTTTACCGGCAAGGAAACGACCTGTTACGAGACGCGCGTCCTGGCCGACGACCTGCCGCTCGCGCTCGACATCCTGACGGATATGTTTCGCAACTCGCTCCTCGACCCCGACGAGATGGAGCGCGAAAAGCGCGTGGTTCTCGAAGAAATCAAGATGTACGAGGACACGCCCGAAGAGATGGTGCATGACCTGTTCGAGCAGACGCTCTGGCGCTCGCACCCTCTGGGAAAAACAATTATCGGCAGCGAGCAGACGGTCTCCGGGCTGTCGCGCGACGCCCTGACCGGCTACATCGAAACCCGCTATCGCCCGGACCGCATCGTGGTTTCCGCGGCGGGCAACCTGGAGCATGGCGAACTCGTGGCGCTGGCCGAAAAATCGCTTGGCGATCTGGAGGGCAAGGCCCCGCCGCGCGCGATGCGCCGCCCGCGACCGTCCGGCAAAAGCAAGCAGGTTCGCAAGCGGGACGTCGAGCAGGTGCATTTCGTCCTGGGAACCAACGCTTACAGCAAGCAGGAGCGCGAGCGGTACTCGCTTTCCATTCTGAATAACGTCCTGGGCGGCAACATGAGTTCGCGTCTGTTTCAGGAAATTCGCGAAAAGCGCGGCCTGGCCTATGCGATTGGCTCCTACGGGCGCTCGTATCTCGACGGCGGCTTTTTCTGCGTCTATGGCGGAACTAGCCCGGCCACCTACGCGCAAGTCGTTGATTTGACGCGCAAGGAGTTCGAGAAGGTTCGCAAACACGGACTGAGCGACGACGAGCTGACGAAGGCCAAGACGCAGGTACGCGGCGCGCTCGTCCTGGGCCTGGAAAGCATGAACGCGCGCATGAACCGTTACGGCGAGTCGCTGCTTTCGTTCGGGCGCGTGATCCCGATGGCCGAGGTGCTGGCGGAATATGACGCCGTGACGCACGAAAGTCTGGCGCGCGTGGCCGAGCAGGTATTGGACGAATCCACGATGACCCTGACCGCCATCGGGCCGTTTCCGCGCGGCAGCAAGTCGCCGCTCGAAACCGGCGAGACCGTCGAAACGAACGCGGACGCGGCCCGCGAAGTCCTCGCGGCGGATGAGGCCGGCAGAACGGACGAGACAACCGAAGCGGGCCGCGATAAAAAGCGCGCGGACGCGACTGCCGCTAAAGGAAACGCCTGATGCTGCGCGCCCCGGCGATGCTGCTGTATGTCGTGACCGTGCTGCTGTTCGGGTGGCGCGGTTTCCGAAGCCTGTATCCGCGTCTGAAAGCGCGGTTTCAGCCTGCCACGCGCCTGCTGATCGGGCTGGGCGGCATCGTCGGCTCGCTCGTCCTGTTCATGCTGTCGCTCGGTTTGAGCCTGAAATTCGTCGCGTCGCCTTCGCCCCTCCTGCTGTTTCTGCTGTTTCCGATTGCGGGCGTCGGCTGGCTCGTGTTCGGCAACGTGATTCTGTTCACGTTCGCGCTGTACTGCGGCATGAACGACGGCTTTCCGCAGGTCGCCCCGCCGCCGGACGGCTGGGAGTAACGCGATGCCTGAGACTGCGATTCGCATAGCGGTCAGCGGGGCGGCGGGGCGCATGGGGCGCGAGGTCGTGCGGGCCGTCGTCGAGGCCGAGGGCTTGGAACTGTGCGCGGCGATTGACCAACAGGACGTTGGCGCGGACGCGGGCGGTTTGGCGGGCGTCGGCGCTTCCGGGATTGCGGTCGAGGCGGAACTGGAACCGGCCCTCGCCCGGACGCGCCCCGACGTTCTGGTGGATTTCACCCTGCCCGACGCCGTGTTCAGCAACCTGCTAACCGCGATTCGGCTGGGCGTCGCGCCGGTCGTAGGAACGACCGGGCTTTCTTCGGAGCAACTGGCGCAGGTAGATGCGGAAGCGAAAGCGCGGGAAATCGGCGCGTTCGTCGCCCCGAATTTCGCGATTGGGGCCGTCCTGATGATGCAGTTCGCAGCGCAGGCGGCGCGCTATCTGCCCGACGTGGAAATCATCGAATTGCACCACGACCGCAAATTGGACTCGCCCTCCGGCACGGCGCTGCTGACGGCGCAGAAAATCGGGCAGGCCCGGCGCGATGCGAACGTAACGCCGCTTGCCGCCCCCGCAGGAACCCTAGAGAAAGCGCCGGGAGCGCGGGGAGCTTGCGACGACAGTACGGGCGGCGTGCCGATCCACAGCGTGCGCCTGCCCGGTTTTGTGGCGCATCAGGAGGTGATTTTCGGCGGGCCGGGCCAAACGCTAACCCTGCGCCACGACTCGCTGGATCGCCGCTCGTTCATGCCCGGCGTCGTCCTCGCCGTCCGCAAAGTCGGCGACCTACGCGGCCTCGTCATCGGTCTGGAGAATCTGCTTTAGCCTTTTTGAAGCGCTGAACTGCTGTCCAAAACAGGATGATCATATGCTGCATAAGGACAGGCAAGCGCAGGCGATAGAAAAAGCGTACTCGAATGCTGATCCCGAAGCTCTCGAACAAGCGTTGAGAGCATATGCTGACGAAGACGAGCAGGTAATAATTTTTACGGTTCGCAACTCGCGCTCAAACGATCTCAACTTGTTTGTCGAACCTTGGGGAGAGGCCTATATTTTATCCTCTGGCTCGAATGCCGCCATTTTCCTGTGCGAACCCAAAATCGCCACTCTAAAACACAGAATTTTGCATGACATAGACGATGCAAATGTTATCATCTACGCTTCGACGGGGGCTGTTTACTATGTTCTGCAAAATGTAAAGTTAGAATAATGCTGTTGCGACACGCAACTCGCTAATAAAATTAGATCGCTTGCTTCGCGCGCCTTTACATTAGGTGCAAGATAAACCGACCGACCAGTAATTCTTCACTTACCGCCGATACGCAAGCAGGTTCGGTCACGCGGCAATTGAAGATTTTGACCTGCTGGTATGCTGTGGGAAGGACAGTAGAGATGCTCTTTCTCACATTTCAAAACGATGGCTTGTTTTTGAAGTTTTCGCAAGCCGACAACGCAGAAACGGGACTGCCTCATCGCTTCTGCGGGGCGCATAACACCGAGGGCGCAATATGCCCCAATTGTCGCAAGCCCTTGCTAAGGTTTTTCGTGTTCGACAAGGCGGATGCACGCCTACGCCTGAGCGGTCTGCCATTCCGAATGCTTCCTCTGTTTTTCTGCTGGACGTGTCCGCTGGCTCAGTCCAATTTTTATTATCAATTAACCGGGGAAAACGCCATCCGTATTTTGCAGTATGGAGCAGGCGAAACCGAAAGCGATTTTCCCTATCAGGATTATCCGGTGTCTTTTCCCTTAGGGCATGTGGCTCTGACGCCTATATCGCCTGATATTCAACAAGCTATTCATGACCACAACGCGAACGAGGAACTTGTAGTTGAATTTGGTCACTCTGAGGTAAAAGAGCCGCAGCATCAATTCGGAGGCGAACCGCTTCTTGTTCAGAAAAATCCGGACGCGACCATGAGATGCTTTGTGTGCAAAACGCCCATGCCATTTCTTGCTTCCGTTGGCGACAGGTGTTTAGATGAACGCGGATTCACAGGAAATCCATATGTTCAGGCGCTTTACTATTACTGTGCAAAATGTTGCGTGATCGGGACGTTTCAGCAAACGGACTAATGACGCTATTTACAAGATTTGCCGGGCCAGCCCTTTATGGCTCATATCAAACCGATAGGCATTGAACGCGCCTTGATTGTAATCCGAACTGTGGAACTCGAAACAAATCTGGAACGCGCGCCCCTGCTGCCGGATATTCTCGCGCCGGGTCTGGACGTGGTTTTTGTCGGGGCGGCTCCGAGCCATTCGTCGGCGCAATGCGGGCATTTTTACGCCGGGCCGACCAACAAATTCTGGCGGTTGCTGCATCAGGCCGGGTTCACGCCGCGCCTGCTGCGTTCGGAAGAAGACGGCGAAGCGCTGCGCTATGGGCTGGGCTTGACCGGCATCTACAAACACATCGCCACAAGCGCCAACCATCTGCTGCCCATGCCCGGCCACGACCTGCGGGCCGCGCTCGCAGCCAAAATGCGCGCCTGCGCCCCAAAATTCGTCTGCTACAACGGCAAGGACGTGTACCATCTCTGCACCGGGCGCGTCTGCATGGACTGGGGCGAGCAGGCGGAACAGCAGGACGGAGCGCGTGTGTTCGTGGTTCATAGTTCCAGCGCGCGGGCCGACGCCTGGAGCCGCGAACGCCTGACGCTGTATCAAGAACTCCGGCAGTTGTCGGCGTCTCCGTCATCCAATTTTGCTCCAATAGACTCGTTTGTTGAATGGAACGGACGGCAGAACGGGAATGAATGCCCGTTCTGAAATGCAAAGCCCGCCTGCGCGGGCTGCCATGCCGGTACGCTAAGGCGAGATTCTTTCCCTGTCTGCAAAGAACAAACCCCACGCCTTCGCTCCCTTCTCCCATGCAGGGAGAAGGGCCGGGGATGAGGGTAGACCCAAGCAAAAGCAACGATTAAGGAGAGGCGGCAT
>JBBRNU010000398.1:0-4871 GCA_038230115.1 Chthonomonadales bacterium
ACCAGCAGGGGAAACATTGCCAGCCCCAGACGGTCGCCCGACCGCATCATTCGCAGCCCCATGCCGTAAATCCACAGGACGCTGCCGGCATACACGCCGAAACCCAGCAGGCCGGTATGGAATAGCAGGGCGACATACGTTAGTTCGTAGGCCCAGGGCGCGTCGGGCGCGCGAATGTACTCTTTGGCTCCCGCGCCCAGCCCCGATCCCACCCAGGGGCTTTCCTCCCAGCCGTGCATCAGCGCGTAATACTGTTCGCGCCGCCCCAGCGTACTGTCGGTCTCGCCCGATCCGAACTCGAACCCTTCCGCAACGTGCTGCACGACGGCCCCGATGTCCACGTTGACGACGGTTCGCAGCCCGGCATAAACCGTCGCCAGCAGGAACGGCGCGACCCAGAGCAGCTGCACCGCGCGATGGGTGAAAATGCGGCGCTGCGGGCGGGCCAGGAACGGCGCGAGAGCGAGAACAATCAGGGGCGCGAAAGCCACGACCAGCCAGATCGCCCGCCGCCCGCTCAACAGCACGGCGGCCAGTCCCAGCGTCAGCCCGACCCACATCCAGGCGCGCGGAATCGGCATGGTTTTGTCGTTGGGCCAGACCAGGAGCGCGGCGAGGAGGAAGGGAACGGTGAAGATCAGCGGCGTGATCGTGTGAATGGCGACCTGAACGTAGCCTTCGTGCAGGCCGACGCGCTGCCCGGCGTCAATCGGAAAATAGAGCCAGCTCGGAAGCACGTTCGCGGACACCAGAATGAACATCAGGACATACGCCGACCCGGCGATCATCGCGACGGCCATGACGCGCAGCAGCCCGTCAATCACGTCCCTGCGCGCGGCCCCGGCGATAAACAGCGTGTACAGCAGCGGCCACATCACATAAACCGTGACGGACGCTTTGGCGCCGGGCGTGCCGTTGAGCAGGCCGATGCTGATAGCCGCCACGCCGGTCAGCAGCGAAAGCACGGTCAGAATCGCGATTTTGGGGTGCAGCGCGATTCGCAGGCGCGTCATTATGGGCAGCGTCAGCCCAATGATGAGGGGCAGCAGGAGGAGCGTTTTCTGCCGCTGATAGGTGGTCGGCACGAAAATCATCAGGCCGAAGAGCGTGTAGCCCAATGCTTTCATGATTTGCGAAGCGCGGATTGTCACGACCATGCGCGGTTTCATTTCTGCGTCGAAGCGAAAAAAGTAGAATAAGCGGGCGTGGCTCTGAACGCCTGCCCGTATTGCCGGGGCTATAAAAGCCCTGGCAGGGAGGCAAACAAGTTTGCCAAGCGTCCTCACGGACGGAAAGGCCGCTCTGCGGAAAGATTTTTGTGTTACGGTCAGCGCATTGCCGCCAGCGGGTCACGGTTATAAAAACCGTGCCTGATGAGCCTGCGGCTAAGCGTCCTTTGGGACGCGATGCGCGGTCTGGCGCAATTGTTGCAAGCGCGGGATTGCCGGGGCTATAAAAGCCCCGTCAGGGAGGCGAACTTTGTTCGCCAAGCGTCCTCGCGGACGCGAAACCGAGCAACACAAAAATCTTTCTGTAGAGCGGCCTTTCCGTCCCAAAGGACGGGTAGCCGGAGGCTCCGCAGGCACGGTTTTTATAACCGTGACCCGCTGAACGTGCCGCTGATGCTGCGACCCTACCGACCGTGACCTGCGAAACGCCCTGCGGCCAATTTTTATAACCGTGACACAGTAGGCGTTATTGGGCCTCGCCTGCTATGTGTCGCGTCCGTGAGGACGCTTGGCGAACAAAGTTTGCCTCCCTGACGGGGCTTTTATAGCCCCGGCAATGTCTGCCTGACGGGGCTTTTATAGCCCCGGCAATGTCTGCCTGACGGCGGAAATGCGGGCAGGATTCCAAAAACCGCCTGTCAGTACAGATACGCGCCCGCCAGATGGAGCAGCGCTTCCAGGATGAGCGCGGCGGTCAGCCAGACGGCGGGGCGGTCGGTTTTGCGAATGGCGAGCGTTCCCAGCGCGAACAGGGGCAGCGGAAACAGCGTCAGGGTCAGGCGCGTCATGTAAAACCCGGAAAGCGTCCAGAAGGCGAGTCCGGCCAGCGTGTACACGCCGATATGCCGCCCATAGAGGGCGGGCAGGGCGAAATTGCTTCGATTGCGGCGCAGAATCAGCGCGCCCATGACTATATACGGCGCGAGGAAGCCGAGCAGCGCCTGCCGCAGCGTCGTTACTAGTCCGAACGCCAGATGATGCGGGATGTCGCCGCCGTGTCCGGCCTTGAGTTCGTCCAGCATCCAGATGAACTGCCGGTAATGCGTTATTTCGTGATTGTAAGCGGCAAGCCCGGTCGCTTTGATGAGCGCGCCGTACAAGAGCGTGGGCGCGGCGAACAGTAAAAGCGAAACCGCCAGATCGCGCCACGCGCCCGGTCGCCGCGTTCGCGCGGCCTCGTACATCCAGTTGGCAATCGGGTACAGCAGGGCTTTGCCGAGCAGGAAAACGCCGAGCGCGAACGCCCCGGCCCGGCCCGAATTGCCCGTTGACGTCAGGGCGTCGGCCAGACGCGCCCCGCCCGGCGGTCTCCCTTCCTCCTCCCGCCCCGGCGCGCTGACCTGTTCCAACGCGCCGATCTGTCCCGCCCCCTCAGCCCGCTGCCGTTCCCACTCGCCGGTCTGCCAGCGCGCGATTGTCCAGACCAGGAGCGCGGGAACCAGCAGATTGAACGCTTCGGTGTGCGGCACGAGCAGGAAATCTATGGTGTTGAAGTGCAGGCCCGGCAGCAAGGCGAGCAGAAACGCGACGCGGCGCGCGAAAACGACGCGCAGCCCGGCGAACAGCAGCCCCAGCGCCAGCCAGACCAGCAGGAAATTTACGCCGACTTCGCCCAGCCAGGCCATGATAATCTGGCGCGGACGAATGCCGGCCCAGATCGCGCCCGACCCGCTTTCGGCCAACTGCGCCTGCAAAAGGGCTTCGGCGCGGGCCGGAACCAGCGGCTCCAATAAGCGCAGCGGCTGGTACGCGGCCCAGCCCAGAAACGGGTACAGCGGGCGCATCCGGCGAATTTTGCCGCGCTCCGTCGCCAGCCCCTGCGGAAACCGGAGCGCCAGCCAGACGTAATCGGCGCTGTCGGCGTTGTAAGCGTAGACAATCGGCCCGACGAGGTGGGCGGCGTGCTGGTGCGTGGCCCGGTTCGGGCGCAGAAAGTGCAGCGTGGAAAAGAGCGTCAGGCAGGCCAGCAGCGCCAGCGCCTCGCGCCAGGTCGTGCGCGCCATGACGACATGGGACGGCGGGACTGACGCTTCGGGCGGCGCATTCAGAACGTCGGGCGGCGTGATTGGCTTTTCGGGCGTCACGGCGCGGCCTCCGCGCCGAAAGAAGCGCCGCCCATGCCGGGCGACTTGGTCTGCGTCCCAAGAGAAGACGCAACTGTCACGACCGCAAAATTTTGAGGCTCCGCGCTGACGGGACTTTCGGCCTGCACGAGGGCGATATTTGCGTGAACCGCCCCGGCGGGCGGTTCGTTCTGCATTTTTTCGCCACGCCCCGATTTTTTCGCCCGCTGGTTTTGCCGCCATTGCGCGAGGGGCAGCGCGGCCATCGTCGTGAGCATCGGGAGCGCGGCGAGCTGGTAACGCGGCATTGGAACCGGCCCCGGCAGTATCAAATAATACCCGACGAACGCGGCGAACAGAAGAAGCGCGTACCCATTCCGCTGTCGAATCCAGCGCAAGCCCTGCCAGAAAGCGGCCAGATACATCGCCGCAATCACGAAAATCAGGGGCGTCAGAAACAGCAGCAGATACAGTTTGCCCCCGAAATAGTAGCGCACGGCGGCGATCATGCCCCGCGTCCGCAGAACGTCGAGCGTGCCGCGATTCCCCTGCGTCGCGCCCAGCAATTGCAGGAAAATCGGCGCGTCGGGAGCCAGAACCGTCGGCTGAAATTGCAGGCGGGCGTAAGTCAGCGGGTAGCGGCGGAAAAGGGCGCTCGCCCTCGCGAGCTTGTAATTGACGCGGCTGTTTTCGTCGGGATAGCGGTCGGGATGCGCGCGAAATTCAGCTTCGGCCTCGGCCACCCAGCGCTGACGAATTGCGGTCGCCGGTTCGCCGGTCAAGCGCGACGCCAGGGCTGAGCCGTTTTGAAAATAAATCGTGTCGCCCTGATTGGTTTCCAGCCGAAACCCGGCCCCGACGCGCTGGTTCCGCAGCATCCAGGGCAGGACGAGCAGGGCGAACAGGGCCAGCGCGCCGATTGCCCCGCGCCCACGCTGCACGTTCGGCAGGCCGGGCCGGAACCCGGCGAGCAAGACGCCGGGAACGATCCAGACCAGGTTGATCGGGCGCGTCAGCGCGCCCACGCCCGCGAACAGAATCATGCCATAGAGATCGGTCGGGCGTCCGTCGAAATAAAATCGGGCCGCAAAGTAAAACTGCCACGCCGCGAGAAACGCGAAGCAGGTATCGGACAGCAATAGCGGCGCGTTCGCCAGACTGGTCAGGTTAACCGCGAACAGCAGGGCGGCAATCCCTCCGGTCGCCGCGCCGCCGAAGCTTTTTGCGGCCCGGTAAATCGGAACGCAGGTCAGGGCGCTGACCAGGCAGAAGAAAACCGCTGCGACGCCCGGATTGTCTCCCCCGACAAATAGCGTTCCGGCGAGAACAACCGGGAACAGAGGCGGGCGGTACACGGCGGGCAGGGGCGAGCCGGGCGCGCGGTTGTACTGCCCGGTACGCAGTAGGGCGCGGGCGGGCTGCATATAGTCCGGCGTGTCGGGGCTGGAAAAAGTCAGGGTCGGATGCCGCAGGCCGGGCAGGGCGACGAGCAGCCGCGCCAGAAACGCCAGCGCGACCAGCAGCGCAAGCCAATGCCGCTCGCGGCGTCGCCCGTCCGCCGTCGGTTCGCTTGCCAGGA
>JBBRNU010000399.1:0-4871 GCA_038230115.1 Chthonomonadales bacterium
CTATCGTCACGGTCAACGTGGACGTGCGGCGGTTCGTCGGGTTCGTGGCTGTAGAAGTAAAAGCGGTACGGGCCGATACGCAGCACAGTAGGCATAACGAGAGTATACCCCGTTCTGGTTGTTTTCGCCGCTTTCGCTTTTCCGCTTTTTCGGGCGGGGCGCGTCCGGGCAGCGAAAAAGCGGAAGGCAGGATTTACGTAGAGGCGACGCGAACGCCGTCCTTGAGAAACGGCTCGGCAATGTACATCGGTCCCGTGCCTTCGGCGTTCAGGATCGGCGCGGCGGAATATTGGGGCAGGAAAATGCGGCGGATGCCCTGCGTGCTGTTCGTGCCGCTGCGGTGAAAGACCGTGCTGGAAAACACGGCGATACTGCCTGCGGGCGCGATCACCGGGTCGCCGGGATCGTCGCCGTGATAGCCGATGAGATCGTTGGTCGCCGGGTCTTTGACGTGTTCCACGCGGTCGCGGGTTCCGGCCCGGTCGTAGGGCAGCAGATAGACCGTGCCGTTCTCCTCAGTCACGTCGTCGAGCGTACACCAGCACGAGACATACGGGCGATGGCCGTAGGGAACGTAGCCCGAATCCTGATGCCATGCGAACGACATTCCCTTTTCCGGGAATTTCACGACGAACTGCTCGAACGAAAGATAGGCGTCGGGGCCGAGCAGAGTCTGGCAGATGGCGGCGAGAACGTCGCTGAACACGAACTCCTTGATGCGCTCGCTTTTGTTCCAAATCGAAAGGAAGTAGCGGCTCTGACGGAAATTCAGGCCTAAATGATCGGTTCCGCGCGCGTCCATGCGGGCGTCTTCCTCGGCCATCAGCCGCTGACATTCTTCGCGGAGCAGTTCGATATGGGCGGGCGGAATGACACGCTCCAGGACGAAAAAGCCCCTCTGTTCGTACTGCTCCTGCTGGGCGGCGGTGACAGGCGCGACGGGCGCGGCGAGCGTTGTGGCGGACATGGCGGTTTTCCTCTTTTTGCGATAATGCGACGTTTTGGTAACCCTTGGGTAACCGTGCGGGTTTTCCGTTTGTAGTATAAACCCGCGCCGCCCGATTTGTCTATGCAGGATTTTGCCAATGGATTGCATTTTTTCCGCCATCGAGGAACGTCTGGGCCTGCCGCCCGATTACGACGGAAAGTGCTGGCGCTTCAGCCAGACGCAGCATCGGCTGGCGTTCCATCACCACCGCGAACTGGAATTGAACCTGGTCACGCAGGGCGAGGCCGTCTATCTGCTGGACGACCGACGCTATATTCTGCGTCCGGGCGCGCTCGTCTGGCTGTTTCCGGCGCAGAACCATATCCTGCTGGATCGCTCGCCCGATTTCGCCATGTGGATACTGGTAGCGAAGCCGGACGTGGTGGCGCGCTGGTGCGCGGGCGAAACGTATCAGACGCTGCGCGCCGACAATCCCGCAGGTTCGCACTGCCGCCGCCTGAGTCGGGAAGGGTATGCGCGCCTGAGCGACCTCCTTCAAGAGTTGACGACGGTTGACGAGCCGGCGCGCTTCAACGCGGGGCTGGCTTACGCGCTGCTGTCGGCGTGGGAGACGTATAGAAGGGCGACCGGGGAAGAGCCGCCCTGCCGCGTGCATCCGGCAATCGAGGCGACCGCGCGCCTGCTGCGGGAGAAAACGGAGCCGACAAGTTTGAAGCAGCTGGCGGCGCAATTCGGCCTGAGCGCGTCGCGCCTGAGTACGCTCTTCAAGGAGCAGACCGGCGTTCCCCTCGCGCGTTATCGCAACCAGCAGCGCCTGGAGCGTTTCCTGCACCTCTGCGCCGAAAAGCGCGACGGTCGCGCAAATCTACTGACGGCGGCATTGGAGGCGGGTTTCGGCAGCTACGCGCAATTCTACCGGGTCTTCTGCGAGACGATGGGCTGCCCGCCCGCCGCCTACCGCGACAAACAAAGGTAAGTTTGTGAATAGGGAAATCTGTCGGCGGCTCCAGCGCGAAGGCGGCAGCTCACGCCTGCCGCCCTCCTTCCGCGCCGCGCGTATGAGATAGCGTCAGCGCGCGTTATAATGGATGCCGTTCACCGCGCCGTTTCCGGTGTCCACGTTCACGGAATAAGTGAAGCGCCGCAGGCCACGCCTGCCGTTGATGACGCCCGCGCCGTTGACCAGACGGGTATGTCCGCTCTCGCGCCGGACGCGAGTGGTCGAGAATTGAATGTTGCGCGCGTTGGGCCTGTCTTGATGGATTCGTTGGCGTATGGCGCGGTGCGCGATCGGGATTGGGTCTTTCAGCGCCGCCGCGGGCGACGCAAGCGTACCAAGCAGCAGGAGCGGCAGCAGCAGGCTCAGGACGAAAGCGGGCCAGCGTCGGGAGACGGCGCGATTTCTCAGGCGATTTTCCAACATCGTTTCTTCCTTTCTTCTCTTCGGGGCAAAGAACGTTCCCGCCTAGGGGCGGCTGACGCTCGTCAGCCGCCCCCAATTGCAAAGGCGCGGCGTATGCAGCGTTCGTGGTCAGCCTCCGCGAAAAACGCCGTCAGAGCCGCTACGCAGTTCGAGAAGGCGCGACAGCCCGCGCCCGCCTGACCGTCTGTAGGGAGGCAGGCATACAACCGCCTGACGATTTCCGCTGCCTTGATGTTCCCTGCGCCTTGACCGGCCCTGTCCATCGGAGTTGAGGCGGTATTTTCCGCCTGTCTGTTCCCGCCCCGTCGGATTTTTCCACCGCGCTGGCGCTCTATTCCCGTTTGATAACGTCTTTCTCTTGGGAAGCGAACGGCGGCGCGCAGCAGAGAGCAAGGAAACGCCCCGACAAACCGCGAACTTTAACTTTTCCGCCGCGCTTCCCTCTCTCGCAAGCGCGCCGCCAGCCTGCGTTTCATTCGCTCAATAATCAAACCGAGGTTTGCATCAAGAGTTGTTTTCAGAAAGAAGGGCTTTCCGTGCCGCATCACCCCGTACTTCCCGCCGCCCGCCTATTCCGTTCGCCGCAGCGCGCCCGCAGCGTTCAACTGCTGGGCGGGCTGCTCGCCGTCTGCGCCGGACTTGCGGGCGCGTTGCGACCGGCTCCTCATGCCAACGCGGGCGCTATGCGACCGGCCCCGCGCGTCCAGGGAGAAACCGGCCCCGACCTCGCCGTAGATATTCGCGCGGATCGTCACGCCATCAGCCCGGACATCTACGGCGTCAACGCTTTTGGCACGGATGCGGCGTTTCAGGCGTTCCAGAAAGAGCTGCGCCTGCCGGTCAACCGGTGGGGCGGCGACGCCACGACCCGCTACAACTGGCAGGCCGACGCCAGCAATGCGGGCGACGACTGGTTTTTCATGGCGGGAAACGGCGACGCGGAACATACGCCGAGCGGCTCGGCAGACAAATTCGTCGCCGCGAACCGCGCCAGCGGCAGCAAAAGCCTGCTGACTATTCCGCTCATCGGTTATGTCAACAAAGCCACGTCGTGGGACTGCACCTACCCCGTTTCGCGCTTCGGTCCGCAGGAAAAAGTCAACCCCTATGTGCATCCGGTCGTGGATGGCAAGCCGACCGACGCCGGAAACGGACGCACGCCCGATGGCAAGCCGATCCCCCTCACGCAGGCCGACATTCTGCGCGTCCACGTCGCGAACTCGCCGGACTTCCAAAAGCGGTGGGTGCAGCATCTGGTGACGAAATACGGCGCGGCGGCCAGGGGCGGCGTGGCAATTTACGAAATGGACAACGAGCCGAGCGGGTGGAGCAACACGCACCGTGACGTTCACCCGGACGCGACCGGCTACGACGAACTCATCGCCAAAACGCTGGCTTACGGGGCGATGGTCAAGGCGACCGACCCGACGGCCTCCGTCCTCGGCCCCGGCGACTTTGGCTGGGCGGTCTATCTGGGCGGCGGCAAGCCCGGCGACGACGCCAAAAGCCATGCCGCGGGGTTCGCCGAATACTATTTGCAGCGGATGCGCGCGTATGAGAAACAGCACGGCGCGCGGCTGCTCGATTACTTCGACGAACACTACTACCCGACTTCCAACGAGGGCGCGGGCGGACTGGGCAATTCTCCTGCGGGCGACGCGGCCACCCAAACCCTGCGCCTGCAATCCACGCGCTCGCTCTGGGACCCGGCCTACGTCGAGAAGAACTGGATCGGCAAATATTCCGGGGCGATTCGGCTGATCCCGCGCTTTCACGACTGGGTGGACAAGAACTATCCCGGCACGAAAACCGCGATCACGGAATATAATTTCGGCGGGCTGGAGTCCGTGAACGGCGCGCTCGCGCAGGCCGACGTCTTGGGCATTTTTGGCCGGGAACGCCTGGATTTGGCGACGCTCTGGGGGCCGCCCAAGCCCGACGATCCGGGCGCGTTCGCCTTCCGCCTGTATCGCAATTACGATGGCGCGGGCGGGCGTTACGGCGACACGTGGGTGCATTCGGTCAGCGGCGATCAGGGCCAGTTGGCGGTTTACGGGGCGGAGCGGGCCAAAGACGGCGCGCTGACCCTCATCGTTATCAACAAGACGGCGCGCAGCCTGACCAGCAAATTGGCCCTGTCCGGCTTTGTCCCGACCGGCAGCGCCAGCGTCTTCCGCTACAGCGCGGCCAATCCGAAAGCGCTTGTCAGCGCGCCCGCGCAATCGGTCGGCGCAAATGGCTTCACCGCCACGTATCCGGCCCATTCCCTGACCCTGATCGCCATTCCCAAAAAATAGATCGGGGCAGCCCTGAACCAAGTCCGACGGCATTTCGTTTCGCCGCAAAAAAGCGCAACGGGGCGCAAAAGGGCGCGTCGAACGGGGTTGGCAGAACGGGATTGAAACCCCGTTCTGAAATGCGAAGCCCGCCTGCGCGGGCTAAATGCACAATGCCGATGCGCCGGGGCAAGGTTCTTCCCTGCCTGCAACCGCAAAACCC
>JBBRNU010000400.1:0-4868 GCA_038230115.1 Chthonomonadales bacterium
TAGTCCTTCCCCGATTTCGCGTACCCAAAGTTAAGCAGCCTTTCGCATCGTTTCGGGTTGTTGGCGCTGCTGCTCAAACTGCTCAGGACTGATGTAGCCCAGTGTTGAATGACGGCGCTTGCGGTTGTACCAGACGGCGATCCACTCGAAGAGGGCTGTTCTGGCTTCTCCTCGCGTCGTGAATGTAGTTCGGTAGACGAGTTCGCGTTTCAGAGACGCAAAGAAACTCTCGGTTGGCGCGTTATCATAGCAGTTGCCTTTGCGGCTCATGCTACCTACCGCGCTGGCTTTTTGTAAGGCGTCTTGGTAGTCCAGACTGGCATATTGACTGCCTCGGTCGCTGTGGCACAGCAGCCCTGCCGCGGGTTTGCGCGACGAGAGCGCCATCTGCAAGGCTTCGATCACCAGAGAACGCTCTAACGTTGCGCCCATTGCCCAGCCCACGATGCGCCGCGAGAACAGATCGAGGACAACGGCAAGGTACAGCCAGCCTTCGCGGCTCCAGATGTACGTAATGTCGCACGTCCATTTGGTGTTGGGCGCGTTTGCCGTAAACTGCCGGTTGAGCCGGTTCTCGGCCACAGGCAAGGTGTGGTTGCTGTCGGTGGTCACGACAAAACGACGCAAAGGACGGGCCGTGATCGCGTACTTACGCATCAGACGCACCAGACGATTGCGGCTACAGCAGATGCCCTTCTCCTGCAACTCCTTGTAGAGACGGGGGCTGCCATACGTGCCTTTGCTCGCATGGCGCTCCTGACGGATAGAAGTCAGCAGTTGCTGCTCCTGTGTGGCACGGCGGCTTGGGAGGCGTTTGTGCCAATCGGCATAGCCGCTTTTGGAAACCTGCATCGCCCGACATAGCGCACGAAGCGAGAACTGCCCTTCGTGCTGCTTTATGAACTGGTATCTCACTGCGGGCAATGCAGAAAGATACCGACAGCCTTTTTTAGAATTTCGTTCTCCTCTTTGAGGCGAGCGAGTTCGCGCTTCATCTGCGCGAGTTCCAGGTCTTGCGGATTGCCCTTGCCCGGAAAGGGACGCTCGGGAGCGGCTTCCAGGCGTCTCTTCCAGCGCGAAAGGACGCTCTCATGAACGCCCAGATCACGCGCCACTTCGGACGTGTTGCCCCGCTCTTTCGCCAGGCGCACGGCATCGCGTTTGAACTCTTCAGTGAACACGCGGCGTTCAGACATCGGATACTCCTTTTAGAAGGTGTATTCGACACGAACGACTTGCTTAACTCCTAGAACGTTATTTCGGGTAAGGCCCACTTTGATGCTGGGTTATTTACTTTGGACAGGCGGGGACGCGCGCGGGTGGTATGACTGAAGCGGAACAAATAGCGCCTTATGCTGACGGAGGGTTTAAGGCGCGTCGCCCCGGCCCTTAACCTCGTTTTCTTTCGGTTCCATTTGCCACGCCCGCGCCCGCTTCGCGTTCTTCAGCGGCGCGCGCGGTTTTTCTTTGAGCGGACGGGGGCTTCGTAGCGCGGAATGTACAGACCGTTCAGGCCGGCGCGCCCCAGCGGGTCCCAGACGGGAATGCTGTCCTGAAGTCCTGGCAGCGCGACCCCTTCTTCCGCCAGTTGTAGCAGCAAATCCTGCGAACGCGGGTCGGTGCGGGCGCGTTCCCGCAGCGTTCCAATGGCGTGCTGCGCCTGATCGCGAACCTGCCCGTCCTCGCCCGTCTCCGCCGCCAGAAAAACCGTTTTCCAGACCTCTTTGTTGTAGTGCGGGTTGCGGCAGGGGCAGAGCAGGCGCAATACTTTCTGCTTCTCTTCAGGTTGGTCGCCTTCCAGAATGTCCAGCAGGCGCGGCAAATCCTGAGAAGTCACTTTTTCTTCCTGCTTTCGGGCCTCCCGCGACTTTTTGCGCGGCGTCTCCAGGCGTCCCAGCGAAAGCGCGAACGCATTCTTCTCCAGCAGCCAGTCCCGCAGTTCCCGCGACGCTTCATCGGTCTTGGCCCGTTCGAGCAGCGTTTCGAGGGCGTGTTCCGCCTGATGCTGCACCTCTTTCTGCGAACTGTTGAAAGCGCAACAGATGGCAAGCCAGACCGTGTGGTCGTAACAGCGCGCGCGGCAGGGACACAACTCCCGTAAAAGAACCTGCTGCGCGTCGGTCTCTTCTCCGTCCAGCGTGAGCAGGCAGGCTTCCAATTCCTGCGGGGAAAAACCTTTTTTGATTTTGGGCATCGGCGGTCTCCTCCAAAAACGACCAAAGACAATCTTTTTTCTTTATCGTTCCCACAGCCGCTTCCGCTAAAAATTGGCGGACAGACGCTCACCGCCCTGAACCCGTCCGCACGTTCCCCGATTCCTGAAAGACAACAGGATTGTGAGTCGAGGCGGGAACTCACTTTCCAAACTGTTTTTCCGCCGCGTCCCGAAAGGCGGCCTCGCTTTGATCGCCATTCTCAGGAAAACCCGTGCGCTGCACTAGAAACACCGTAATCAGACCGCGCTTCCGGTCAATATTCATGTTCGTCGAACAGGCTCCGCTATGCCCGAACGAATCGCCGCTGACCGACCAGCCCAGCCCGTAACCTTCCGGCACGCTGTCTCCCGTCTGCTTACGAGTCATCTCCTCCACAGCCGCGTCCGAAAGAAACCGTTTCCCTTCCCATATGCCGCCGCTCAGAATCATCTGGCAGAAGCGTCCGACATCCTGTGCAGTAGAAAACAGACCGCCCGCCGGCATGGGATACCGCCTCCTGCGGTCATCGAGCGGGTATTGCAGCTGCGTGATCGTCGTTTCCTCCAGTCCGTCTTGCGCCGCGTTGGGTTTGTAAGCTTTCGCCAGCCGCGCGACCTGCTTTTTATTCGGCCAGAAGGTTGTGTCTTTCATCTCCAGCGGATCGAACAGGCGTTTTTGCAGAAACGCTTCATACGGCATTCCGCTGATAACTTCGATCAAGCGGCCCGCCGTATTGATGCCCGCGTTAGAGTACTGATACTTGCTGCCCGGCTCGAATTGCAGGGGGGAAAGGGCGTAACTGAGAACCGCTTCCCGCAGCGGCAGACGGTCGAGCGTGGGCTGTTCCACCGAAGAAGCAAAGGGCAGTCCGCTCGTATGGGCGAGAATGTTTCGGACGGTGATAGGATGTCGGGGCTTCCGCAGCGCGAGATGGGCGGCGTCCTGTTCGGCTATCAGCCATTGCCCTTGAAACTCCGGCAGATACTTCTCTACCGGGTCGTCGAGATTCAACCGGCCTTCGTCCACGAGCATCATCAGCGCGGCAGCAGTAATTGGTTTGGACTGCGAAGCAATCCAGAAGAGCGCGTTCGTTCGCATCGGCTTTCGCGCTGCGACGTCGGCGAACCCGACCGCCTGCAAACTCAGCGTCCGGTTCTGATTGCTGACCAGGGTCACTGCGCCTGCCAGCGAGCGCGTGTCTACAAACGGCTGTAATGCCGCTGCGATGCGCGAATCGGCGGGCAGGGTCTTCTGTGTAACAGCGACGGCCGCTAACGCGGGCGCCGCAAAAGCGAGAAGTCTGAAAATTTCTGTTTGCATCATAACGTTATGTTGCCGGGTTCCCTCGTCTCCTCTGAAGCGGAGTCCTGGTCTCAACCTGTTCGTCCGTCATGCAGGCGGCCATCGCGGATGACCTGCGCGTGTTCACAATGCGGGCAAGCGGAACAAGGGATTTCCCTACGTTCCGTCGCCAGGGGGTCATAAGGCCGCGCCGGACAGCGCCCGCGCCGCTCTGGAAGGGATTACGGCATGGCCCGGAGTATTCCTCTGGGAATGACTCAAACGAGGCGCTGCGGACGCGCGATCCCGCCAGGGGCGCGTCACGGTTCACGTCACAGACGCGCATCTATTCCAGAATGACATAGAGGGCATTGGGCGGCAGCTTGACGGTGAACCGGCCGCCGCTGGAGGCGACCTCCGGAATCTCGTTTAGCGGATAGCCTGCGGTGTCAAGCAGCACGGCCTTTTTCAGATGGGCGTTCGTGATGATAAGCGTCACTGCGGTGGCGACGACCTGCCAGGGCGCGGCTCCGGTGTTGACGATTTCGTAGCCCTGAAATGTCTGCTTGCCGTCATCGCTCTTGAATTCGGCAGGCTTGCTCTCCCATCCGGTCGGGCGCGCATACGTTCCGACCTGCACGAGAATCTTGCGCGACGTGATCAGCGGCTGATCGTCCATCGCGACAGCCTCCACAGTGGCATAGCCGTTCCCGGAGCGAATGGTCACGTCGCTCAACTTGATGACGCCCGCCTGCTTGAGAAATCCGCTTGCGCCCTGCGCCTTCGGCGTATCCACCGTGAACAGCCCGCTGCCGTAGTCCAGACGAAGCTCGCCGGTGTCGCTTTTGACGGTCTTTTTAGCGCTGTCAATATGCTTGGAGAGGTTGATCACCGCGTCTTTACGCGGATCGCCGCCATATTTCACCTCGACCGGTCCCACGAGAAAGGCCAGCGGATCAACGCCCTTTTGCAGGTTCGACTCGCCGCGCGCGCTGCCAGTGTCGCGGTTCGGGTCGAACGTCCGGTCTTCGGCCAGGATCGGAGCGTTCCGCTGCCACATTTCGCTGAGCGAACGTTCCTCGTGAACGGCAGGCTCGCCCTGCTTCACGTATCCCAGTCGGAACAGGAGCGCGTTGGCAGGAAAGCAGCCCATCAGAGCGGGAGTGGCGCACGTCCATTTGTTCATTGGATGCTGGCCGTTGAGGTTGAGAAACGTGAAGAACGGGTTCGGATCGTATTCGGGAACGCCGCCCGCCGCGAACCAGTAGAAAGCGTCCACGCCCGTGAGCGACTGGTAAGCGGCCATCAGGAACGGGCCTTCGGATTGATAGCCTTCGGGATTGACCCAGGAACTCTCCGTGATGATCATGGGATGTCCCGCCGCCTGCTTGA
>JBBRNU010000401.1:0-4862 GCA_038230115.1 Chthonomonadales bacterium
GGGCGCGCGGCGTGCGGCAGCAAAACGTGGTATTCCTGAGACTCCCTGACCATGCTTAAACTCGAATTGCGCCTGAGAATACGGGGACACGGGCAGACGGGATGGTTAATCCCGTTCTGAAATGCGAAGGCCGGGCGCACGGGAAGGTATGCCCGCTTTGGAAGGCGCAGAACGGGAATAAATCCCCGTTCTGAAATGCACAGCCCGCCTGCGCGGGCTAAATGCGCGGCCTGACTGAAGGCGCGCTTAAATTCGTCAGCCTTCGCGGGTTAAAAACGCTTTCTGGCCTTCGGCATTGGCATTTCAGGCCACGCAGGTGGTCTGTGCGTTTCAGAACGGGGATTTATTCCCGTTCTGCGCCCGGCTTGGCGTTTGCGGACGCTATCTGGTGGGTCAGGGCGAGGCGACGTCGGCGAGTTCGCCGCGCAAAACGGTGATCGCGTGTCCGCCCAGCGCAACCCGCCCGGCCCGGTTCCCCTCCGTCTCGACCCGAACGCGCACGATGCCGCCGCGCGCCGACGCCTGGTAGCCGATCAGGGCGGATTTGCCCAACCGGGCCTGCCAATAGGGGCCGAGACAGCAGTGCGAAGAGCCGGTCGCGGGGTCTTCCGGGACGCCGGTCGCGGGCGCGAAGAACCGCGACACGAAATCGAACGCGCCCGTCGCCGCCCGGCTCGTCACGATCACGCCGCGCACGGGCAAACTCGCCAAGGCTCTCATATCCGGGTTCAGGCCGTGTACCGCCGCCTCGCTTTCGACTTCCACCAGATAATCGAACCGATTTTTCCCGACAAAGGTTCCCCGAACGCCCAGCGCCTTTGCCAGGATTTCCGGCGCGCTGTCCCCGGCTTGCGTTTCCTCTTTCACTTCTATGGCAGGCTCGGCGGGAAAGTCGAGTTCGATCAAGTCGCCCGCCTGCCGCGCTGTCAGCAGCCCGCTGCGGGTGTGGAAGCGCGCCGTCGTTCCCATCGGCAAATGCCCGGCCTCCCACAAAATGTGCGCGCTGGCGAGCGTGGCGTGGCCGCACAAATCCACCTCGACCGTCGGGGTGAACCAGCGAAGGCGGTAACCGTCGGCCTCCGGGTGCAGAAACGCGGTCTCGGCCAGGTTCATTTCCAGCGCGACGTTCTGCATCCAGCCCGCGTCAGTGGGCGCGTCCAGCACGCACACGCCCGCCGGGTTGCCGGTAAACGGACGGTCGGCGAACGCATCCACCTGTGCAATCGCAATTCCCACGCGCGTCTCCTCCTTGTTATTGTTTTTCAGCGTTGAAGTTCAATCCAACTCGCACGACCGCCGCTGCAAAAAATCACGGTCATTCTTCCGCGTTCACCGTTCCCGACGGCGCATAGACCGGCGCGGTCTGGATGGATTCGGATTCGGACGCGGGCGCGTACCGGCGGGCGATGCTGGCGTCCGTCGCCGTTTGTCCGTTCTGCGCGAGCGAACGGGCGCGGCGCTTGTAGAACTCAATGGCGGGCAGGCGCAAAATCTCTTCGCACAGCGCTTCGGCCCGATTCCGGTTCTGGCGCGCGGCGAACACTTCGGCCTGAATTAGCAAGGCTCCGGCGTGGGCGTTGGGGTTCGGGTCGAGCGGATAGGCCTGCTCGGCGTAGCTGCGCGCCCGGTCGAGGTCGCCGATTTGCAGCGCCTGCTGCGCGATGGCCCGCAGACCGGACGCGCGCACGTGGGGCGGCGCGGCGGGCAGCAGGGGCATCAGGCGCGCGGCGACTTCCTGCGCCTGCCCGGTTTCGCCCATCTCGCTCAGATAGGTCAGGCAGCAGGACAGGGCGACGGTTTGCAGCCAGACTTGCGTGTTGGGCCGCTCGCAGGCGCTGCGCGCTAAAGGCAGCGCGCCCGCCAGGTCGCCCTCGTAATAGCGGCACAGACTGAGGCTGTATTCGGCGGCGGCGCGGTTGTCGCCGTTCTCGCGCGCGGTCGCAAGGGTGGTTTCGAGCAGAACCGTGGCTTCGGCGAAACGGCCCCGATTGATCTGCACCGAAGCGGCGCACAGCGAGACCATTTCGCGCAGACGGGGGCGCAGGCGCGGCGTGGCGAGGGCGCTTGTCAGCAGCGCGTCGGCCCGGTCAAATTGGCCCAATCGCGTCAGGACAATGCCCAGGTACGCGGTCGCCAGACTGCGAACGCCCTGCCCGTGATTGCGCTTTTCCACTTCGCAGACCGCTTCTTCAGCGTAAGTCAGCGCGGCGTCGAAGTCGCCCAGCCCGATGTAGCAGGCGCACAGTTTCAGCGCGAGCATACTGCGGCGGCGCGGCATGATGCGGCCCAGACGACGACACAGCAAAAACCATTTCAGGGCAGGGGCATACTGACCGCGCCGCAGCAGGCGGTTGCCAGCCACGAGGGGCGCGACCAGAGAACCGAGAAATCCTATCTCGCCCAGCAGAATATAGAAATAGGAATCCATCCGGCCCCGTCTTTCTCCCGCCCATGACTCATACCGAATTGTCGGCCCATCGGCCCCTATCAACGTAATGGTTGCGTAATTTCAAGCGTTCGCGTTGTCCTGCCGCTCGAAAAGGAGGCGCAGGCCGTCCAGCGTGACCAGCTGATCCACAACCTCAATGGTGCGGCTCTCTTTACAAATCAACTCGGCCTGCCCGCCCGTCGCAATCACGCGCGCGGTTCCGCCCAACTCGGCCCGGATGCGTTCCACCATCGCGTCGGTCAGGCCCGCGTACCCGAAAACCAGGCCGCTTTGCATGGCGTGAACCGTATTCGCGCCGATGGCGTTGGGCGGCGCGACGAAGGCCACGCGGTACAGTCGGGCCGCCTGCCGGAACAGGGCGTCCATCGAGATGCCGATGCCGGGCAGGATCGCCCCGCCGACGTAATCGCCGTTCGCGGCAATCGCGTCGAACGTGATTGCCGTGCCATAGTCCACGACAATCGCCGGGCCGCCATAGCGCGCAAACGCCCCGACCGCGTTGCAGATGCGGTCGGCTCCCACGTCGGAGGGCGGCTGATAATGGATCGCGATGCCGCTGTGAATGTTCGGCCCGACCACGAACGGCTCGCAGTGAAAATAGCGGCGCGCCAGGTCGGTCAGCGTCTCGGTCATGGTCGGCACGACGCTGGAAATGGCGACGTGGCGTATGTCTTGCAATGCGATGCCGTTGTGCTGCAACAGGTCTTTTACCAGCATTCCATGTTCGTCGGTCGTGCGCTCGCGGTCGGCGCGAATGCGCCAGTCGCCCGCCAGTTCCGCCGCGCGGCCCTGCCCGCGATAGACGCCCAGCACGATATTGGTATTGCCAACGTCAATGGCAAGCAGCATGAGTCGGGTTCTCCCTTCGCTGGCGCGGCTCTGGTTCGTTTCGACGTCTTTTTCACTTTCCAGTATACCAGAAGCGAGGGAAGCGCGTCGGGAAATCGGGAAACTGGCAGGCAGGAAAGCGCGCCCAGGATGGCGAACCCCGACGTGAACGGCGAGTCAAAAATAATGACGCCGTTGGGCGGGCGAAATACGTAAGGAAAGACGTAAGGTACGAGAAAAAGAGACGGGGAAAATGCGCCCTGCCGACCGATACCGATAATCCGATCATAAGGGCGGGACGTGTAAACAACGCGCCGCTTTCGATGGAAGCGCCTTGGAACTACTTTGAGGGAATTGCGATAGGGAAAGGACTGCGCGCGATGAACGCTAATTTGCCGATCCGCTCCGGGCTGCCAGAGGCGGGAACGCCGCGCGGCGGGGCGCGCATGAACCCGCGCACGCTGCTCCTGGTCGCCACGCTGATTACGCTGGGCCTGAAGTGGGCCGTGCCGTATTCCGAATACGCGCTCTATCCGCTGCGGCTGTTTGTCACGTTCGTTCACGAGAGCGGCCACGCGCTCGCCGCGCTTGCCAGCGGCGGCAGCGTCGTTTCGCTCACGGTTCGCCCTGATACCAGCGGCGTGACGATGACGATGACGCCGGTCTGGGCGCAGTGGCTCGTCTTTTCCGGCGGGTATCTGGGCGCGGCTCTGTTCGGCGCGCTCCTGCTGCAAATCGGACGCCTGAGCCGGTGGCAAAACGCGGGCCGAATGACGCTGTACGCCCTGGGCGGCTTCGTCCTGCTCGCCACGCTGCTGTGGGCGCACAACCCGCTGACCAATCTTTTCACGCTCGTCGTCGGCCTGCTATTGAGCGCGGGGCTGTTTCTTCTGGCGCGCTTCACGAGTCCGGGCGGAGCCAATTTTGTTGCGGCGTTTCTGGCCGTCCAATGCAGCCTGAACGCCTTCTTCGACCTGCAAACGCTGTTCACGCTGACGACCCGCAACCTGGGCGACAACGACGCCGTATTTATGGCCCGCGCCTATCCCTTCCTGCCGCCCACGTTCTGGGCCACGCTATGGGGCGTTCTGGCGGTCGTTATGACGTTTGCGTCGCTGCGAAGCTACTGGCGGGCCACGACGCCCAAAACCGGCGGGGCGGGCGCGATACGCGCATGACGCAGACCGCTGAAACCGCGAAATCCTGGCGCTGTCCCGATGGCAGCGCCTGCGACCACTGCGGGGCGCTCGTGTTCGCCGAGACCACAAAATGCCCGCAGTGCCGCCGCTTTCCCATCAAGCTGCACCGCTGCCCGCGTTGCCGCAGCATCGCCGCCCGCGACGCCACGCAATGCTGGAAATGCCAGCGCGTTTTCGCGCCCGACGGGGATTACTTGTAAATTCCGGCTCTGCGTTTTTTCGTCTCGCTCTTTCATCATCGTAAGCGACACGACAGGCGACGGACAGCGAACAAAAGTATTTGTTAGCGGTCCGGCGCCAGGCGGGGCGCGTTAGATGGAGAAAGAGCGGGACGGAAAAAAGCACAGCCCGCAATTTCAAGTAAAACCCGGCGGGCGCCAAAACCC
>JBBRNU010000402.1:0-4860 GCA_038230115.1 Chthonomonadales bacterium
CGCGACGGCCTGCGCCAATCCCAGCCGGAGCGCGCGTGGACGAAGCCGGTCGTGCTGCTCATTAACCAGGACTCGTACAGCGACGCCGAGATTTTCCCCGCCGGTTTCCGCGCCCTGAACTTAGGCAAAATCGTGGGCGTGCCGACGCCGGGCTACGTCATCGGCACGTATGGCGGGCGGCTGGTGGACGGCACGCAGTACCGCCTGCCCTCGTGGGGCTGGTACACGGCGGACGGCAAGAACATGGAAAATCTGGGCATTCCCCCTGACATTTACGTGGAGAACCGCCCGGAAGACCTCGCCGCCGACCGCGACCGGCAATTGGAAACGGCGGTCACGACGGCCCTGAAGCAGTTGCCGCCGCGCGTGGACACGACCGCGAGCGCCCCGACGCCCGACAATGCGTTCGGCGTCTCGTCCAGCGCCAACGCCAACCCGAACGGCGGGTCGTCGGGCGTGGCTCCCGGTCGCGAGAAGCGGGGCCGCTCGCTCAACAACTGAAAACGGAGGCCGGTTCAGAACCCGGTTGCCGACAAGGCGCGAACGCCCTCCTGCCAGTATCTGAGAGGAGGGCGTTCGTGCGTTTTACGGGGAGGCCGGGAATAAATCCCCGTCCTGAAATGCACAGACCACCTGCGTGGCCTGCAATGCCGCTTCGCCAACAAGTTTTTCAAATTGTCGAGATTGTCGAGGCGGCGAGACCGAGCGCACACAAAGCCCGCTGAGGCAGACAAGTCGAAGCGCGAGTTAAGCCCGCGCAGGCGGTCAAAATAGACGTTTGTTTTGGGCGGGGCGTTCTCTTCCAATTCCGCTACAACTTCGCGCACCGAACCCTCCGGCAGCCACTCGCGCCGTTCCTGCGTATAATCGCCGTGTCCGCGCTCAAACTGCTGCAGAAACCGCGCCAGTCCGATGGGGCCGAGTTCTTTGCGAACCGCTTCCAATCCTTTTTGTCGGATTTCATTGGGCGTCATTTTGTTGATGTTCCTGGCGAGAAGACCTTCTCTGCTGCGCCCTCGCAATCGTTTCAGCGCGTCATGCCGGAATAGCGTCAATGGTCACTGGCCCGTTTTCCTCGAAGTCAACGCCGAGACGTTTCTTCGCAAACAGCGCCGTTCCTAACAGAGGACGCCGCCCCATCGCCAGAACCGCGACCTCAAGTTCCGCGCCATCCCAAACAATCGTCGCCGCGTGAATGTTGGTTTTGACGGAAGAATCGTCGGCGAGATTGGCCGTCATCTCCTGAACAAAAGGCAGGTTGAGGGCCGCGACAACCTCGGGCGGCAGCGTCAAGGCTCCCTCGAAACCGGTGTCTACGACAAACGCAAGCAGGACATCGGGCAGAGAAGGCAGACGCAGGAGAATGTTGACCCGCGCCTGAAGATCGGTCACCTTGCCGCGTATCAACTCGCGGTCCTCACCAGAGAGCCGCCAACCGCAAAGACCGCGTTGTAGCCGATGCGCTTACCGTAGATCGCCGCGTCTGCGTTTTTAGCCAACAGCCGCCGCGCGGGAGCGAGTACGTCCGCATCAATTTCATAGTCGCCGGTTTCAATGTCAATGGAGATAATCTTGCCGATATTGGCTTCGGTCTCGACTTTGGCGCGGAGAGACTGCTGATACAGGGCTTCGCCGCGTCGGGAAATTTCATCGCCGCTAAATCTTGGGTGCGGCATCTTTCAACCTCCTTTGCCTTTATCTTCAATTATACCTTGCCGCCCAGCCATCCCGTCAACAAAAAGAGCAAGGCGCAGAGGTTTGCGCCTTGCTCGTAGTGTATCCTTGCGACGAGCAGCAGCGCCCTGAGTATTTACGGCAAAACCCGCTCTCAGGACTGGCGTTTGCGCGAACCCCGCCGCTTGCCAAGCAGCAGGCCCGCCCCGACCAACCCGACAAATGGGGTAACCTGGCGGGGCTTGGGAGGAGGAGGGTTGTTGAGGGTGAAGCGGGCGTTGCTGCCGTTTGAAAGGTACAGAAACTTGCCGTTGACGCTGGTTCCATCGTTGAGGCTGCCCATGAGGGTGTATTTGCTGTAGTCACCATAGTTGGGATTGGTGAGAACGGCTTTTAACCCGACGCCGAACAAGTTGATCGTGCCGCTGTCGTAGGCATACAGGCCACCACCAATGCTGCCGCCGCTGACATTGACTGTGTTGCTCTCGCTGGCAATCAGGCTGCTGGCAATGCTGCCACTGCTGACATTGATCGTGCTGCTGTTTCTGGCATCCAGGTAACCGCCAATGCTGCCGCCGGTAACGAGGGCGACGGTTGGGCTTGTAGGGTTTGTTCCGTTGTTTAAGTCGGCTTGATTGGCGTAGCCGACGTAAGCAGTGCCATTCACAGTGTAATTGATGGTGGCGTTGTTGGCAAAGTAGGCGTCCTGCGCGTTGGCAGTGTGCGCTAGGCCGAGCAGCAGGAACGCGGCGGGCAGGATGGCGTGTCGGAACGTAGGGCGGGGCATGGCGTGCGTGTCCTTTCGAGAGTGAGTAGGCGGGAGACGTACCGGGCAAAGACCTGGCAAACGACGCGGCATGTACAATTGCTTGCATTGCGTTTAAGCAAATTCCCTGCCATTGCGCCGGTTTCCTGCGCCCCGTTGAATTTATTTTGCTCGTGCGGGCGGCTTTGCAGTCGGCCCTGCCGAGGGGTTGACGGGCAGCGGATTGGCTTGTATACTTGATTGATCGTCATTGGCAGGGCTTTCGCGAAATGCGCCTCTTTTTTCGATGGCGCGGCGGAAGCGACCGGGGAAAGCCGGGAAAGGCGCTTACATGAGAGAGGTTGTCATTGTTGCCGGCGCGCGAACCGCCATTGGACGCGCGCCCAAAGGAACGCTGCGCTGTACGCGCCCGGACGATCTGGCCGCCGTCGTGATTCGCGCCGCCCTGACGCGCGCGGCGGGCCTGACCGAAGCCGACGTGGACGACGTGATTATGGGCTGCGCTTCGCCCGAAGCCGAGCAGGGCATGAATCTCGCCCGCATCGCCGCCCTGCGCGCCGGACTGCCCGACAGCATTCCCGGCCTGACGCTGAACCGTTTTTGCGCGTCGGGCCTGGAAGCCATCGCGACAGCAGCCGCCAAAATCGCGACCGGGCAGGCCGACGTGATTATCGCGGGCGGCGCGGAAAGCATGAGCCTGGTTCCCTTCATGGGCGACACCATGCGGCCCAACCCGTATCTCATGGAGCATCAGCCCGACACGTATTTGAGCATGGGCCTGTCGGTCGAGGGCGTCGCGAAAGAGTTCGGAGTCACGCGCGACGCTTCCGATGCGTTCGCGCTGCAAAGCCATCAAAAGGCGCTCGCGGCGCAGGCGGCAGGGCGCTTCGACGCCGAAATCGTTCCGGTCACGGTCCGAACGCCAACGGGCGAGGGCGAAAATCTGGAGATGCGCGACCTTGAATTCAGCGTAGACGAGGGGCCGCGCGCGGACACGTCGCCGGAAGCGCTGGCGAAGTTGAAACCGGCGTTTCTTCCCGACGGCGTGATTACGGCGGGCAACGCCTCGCCGCGCAGCGACGGCGCGGCAGCCGTCGTCCTGATGACGCGGGAGCGCGCCGAAGAACTGCATCTGAAGCCGCTCGCCCGCTTCGTCGGCTACGCAATTGCCGCGGTCGCGCCCGAACGCTTCGGCATCGCGCCCGCTTACGCCATTCCTAAACTGCTGAAGCAGACGGGCGTGCGTCTGGACGAGATTGACCTGATCGAATTCAACGAGGCGTTTGCGGCGCAGGCGCTGGCCGCGAACGAAATCTTTCCCCTGCCGCTTGAGCGGGTCAACGTCAACGGCGGGGCCATCGCGCTCGGCCACCCGCTGGGCGCGACGGGCGCGCGGCAGACTATCTCGCTGCTGTACGAGGGCCGGCGGCGCGGCGCAAAGTACGGCATGGTCACAATGTGCGCCGCGCTAGGCAGGGGCGCCGCCGGGTTGTTCGAGCTGAACCCCGATTGATAATCGCCGCCGGGCCTCCGAATATCCAAACAAAGCGACGCCCTCGCCGCGACGCTCCTTCAGGGAAGCGTCGCGGCGAGGGTGTTGCCGCGACAAAATGGATTTGCCGGTTAGCGATCCCGATACTCGTCCCGCACCGCGGCGGCGCTCATCGGCGCGGTGGAACACAGGAAAGCTCTATCCGACAGCGACGGGTACGGCTCCTGCGTGTGGTGAAGCAGTTGGCGCGTCGCCGTCAGCAGACGACGAAAAGCGTTCTTGATGCGAAGCATGGCCGTTTCCCTTTCTTTCGTTCTTCTTGCAGTCTTGCAACTCCTATTTCCGTCCGGCGTCATCCTGAGTTGCGCGGATGAGCGCGCGAATTTGGCGGGCCAGAAGCGCCTGGCGCTCTTTCGGAACCTGCGCTATCTCCTGAGCGAGCTTGGCGGCGAGACGCTGCTCCTCGGTCTTGGCGGTCTCGTCCGGCGCGGCGAGCGTATCGGCGAAATCGTGCTTGCCCGCATAACGCAGCCAATCGCCGGGTTCCTCGCCAACCGCGCAGGCGAATTTGATGAGCGTCTTTTCCGCCGGAGGCTTGCCCCGAACCATATCGGAAATCTGGTTGTAGCCGATGTCGAGTTTAGTTCCCGCGCCGCGCGCCGACAGGGGCTTGCCGGGCGATCCCAGGTCTGCCAGCACGCGCTGAGTCTGCCGCTGAAGTTCTTCGCTTTTCGCCATTGCAGCCTCCCTGCACCGATTCTTTTTCCGCGCATCACTATTATACAACACCATTGACACTGTTGTCAACAGCAAGTTTTCCGGCATAAAAATGACAACAGCGAAAACAATAGATTGAAGTTTTCCCGCCGCCAAAACGCCTTCTGCAAGGTAATGTTTGTTTTTCAATGGCGCTGGCTGCTTGCACAGA
>JBBRNU010000403.1:0-4850 GCA_038230115.1 Chthonomonadales bacterium
GAAACGCATTCGCCTCGATTCGCACGATGACAAACCGCCCGTACCGCCCGACCTGGCAGCGTGTCACATCGCGCAGGGTCGTCTGCTCCGGCTCGACCTGCGTGGCGAAACTCGCGAAATCCCGCTCGCCCAGCAATCGCGCCGCTCCCGCCTGCATCGCCGCAACGTCCAGCGGCTCCCGCCAGAACGCCGCATACCGCCGCGTCAGAGCCGACCGCAAAGGCCGGTTCAGGATCAGGTAAGCGTACAGTCGGGACGAGGCCGAGAACCGCGCGCTGAACGCGCCGTCGGTTTCCTCGACCTGCCGAATGGATATGTCGCCGCGCAGCGCGCTGTTGAGGGCCAGGGCCATGCGCTCGACCGGAATGTTGGTCGTCGCGCCGAAACTGACCACCTGCCCCAAGGCGTGAACGCCCGCGTCGGTGCGCCCGGCTCCGGTCACGCGCACGTCCTGCCCGGTTCGCAAGCGCAGGGCCGCTTCCAGCTCGCCTTGAACCGTGCGCTCCCCATGTTGCCACTGAAACCCGCGCAAGTCCGTACCGTCGTACTCGACCGTCGCCTTGAAATAGCGCACGGTCTTACTTGCGGCGTCGGCCCAGCCCGAACAGGCCGCGCCGTCCTTCGGTCGTTTGCGCCACTTCCGGCTCGACGATCTCGTCCGGCTCCGGGCCTTCAACGAATTCCAGCAGCACGAGCGGGGCGCCATCGCCGCGTCGGAAGCCGACTTTCGTGATGCGCGTATAGCCGCCGTTGCGAGTCATGTAGCGCGGCGCGATCACTTCGAACAGGCGCGGAATCGCATAATAGGGGTTGCGCGCGATTTTGGCGCCGCCCTTCGGCCCGCCCGGAACGCGCACGAACTCGTCCATGTTGCTGTCAATCCAGCGCCGCGCCATGCGACGCGTATGCACACGCATCGCGACGGGAGCGTCCGGCCCGCCCTTGCGCGCCGTCGTGACCAGTTTCTCGACGATAGGCCGCACTTCTTTGGCCCGCGTTTCAGTCGTCACGATCCGGTCGTTCAAAATCAGGCTGCGCGTCAGCCCTTTGAGCAGCGCGCGGCGCTGATCGCTCGGCAGGCTAAATTTACGATACGCCTTACGATGGCGCATGATGACTCATCCTTTCCCGTTCCGTCTTTTCGTGTCTCAATCGTCCGCTTCGAACACATCGCCCCGACGCGGACAGGAGCGCTTCCGACCTGTCCGCGTCCCGCTTTACAGCGCCGGGCGGCTACTCGTTTTCGGTCTCGCCTTCCGCTTCGGCTTCCGGCTCCACGTCGGCTTCGCTGTCGCCTTCGTCGTCGAGGTTGACCGTCGCGCCGCCCTTCAGCGTCAGGTTCAGGGCGTTCAATTTCTCGCGCACTTCGGTCAGCGACTTCTTGCCGAAATTGCGAATCTGCATCAGGTCCGTCTCGGAATACTGCACCAATTCCGGGATCGTCAGAATGTTGGCCTTCTTCAGGCAATTGTAAGTGCGAACCGAAAAGTCTAGTTCCTCGATCCGAACGTTGGGAACGTTGGCGTCCAGACCGCCCTCCAGCAGTTCCAGACCGTCGCCGGAGGGAATGCCCAGCAGCCCCTTCTGAAAACTGGCGAACATTCCGAAGTACTGTCCCAGGATGCGCGCCGCCTCGCTGATCGCGCTTTCCGGCGTGATCGTGCCGTTGGTTTCCACTTCCAGCACGAGCCGTTCCAGGTTCGTGTTCGCCTGAACGCGGGTCGTCTCGACCGTGTAATTCACCTTGCGAACCGGTGTAAAAGCCGCGCCCATCGGGATCGTGCCGATGCTCATTTGCGCGCGGCGCTCCAGGCGATCCGGCAGGACATACCCTTTGTTGATTTCGACGGTCAATTCCATCGAAAGCGTGGCGTCCTCGTCGGAAATCGTGGCGATGTAGGCTTCCGGGTTCACGATTTCCACGTCGCCGGGGCAGTCAATGTCGGCTCCGGTGACGCGGCTGCCGTTCGGCCCGCTGCCGCCTTTTTTCTCCACGCGAATCGTCTTCGGCTCGTTGGAGCCGCTGCCGTTGCGGTGGATTTTTACGTTCAGGTCTTTCAGGTTCAGCAGCAGTTCGGTCGTGTCTTCTTTCACGCCCGGAATCGTCGAAAACTCGTGCAGCACTTTGTCAATTTTAACATAGGTGATCGCCGCGCCCGGAATTGACGACAGCAAAACCCGCCGCAGGGAGTTGCCCAGCGTCGCGCCATAGCCGCGCTCCAGGGGTTCCACGACGAACTTGCCATAGTTGGTTCCGGACTCCAGGGTCTGGATGTTCGGCAAGGTCAATTCCATTTTACAAACTCTCCTTTGTATCGCGCCGTCCGCTTCGTGGCAGCCATCGCGCGCCTGACATCGTTTCGCGCGGCAGACCGAAAAGGCTTCGATCCTTGCCTGAGAGCGTTCAGGGCGTCAGAAGCGTCAACCGAAGCGAACCGCGCCGCCGCGCGAGCCAGGGATGGAAGCGAAAGGGAAACGGGAAGGAAGCGCAAGGGCGGCGCAGCCGAAGCGACAGACGCGCGCGCGCCGCATTCGCTCCGACAACCCCCTGCGCCAGCGCACTCCCGCGCCGCGTCCCCGACCGCGCAAGTTGGCCCGACCAACCCGAAAAGCCGTTCCCCATGCACTCGGAAGGCTTCAGCGCGAATAGAATTCAATGATCAACTGCTCACGCACGTTGGTATCAATCTGGTCGCGGGTCGGCAGCGCCATGATGCGGCCTTCGAGCGTCTGGTTGTTGAAGTCCATCCAGGCGGGCAAACCGCGCCGGGTCACCCGTTCGCGCGCCTCTTTGATGTTGCCGTTGCGGGCCATGCTTTCGTGAACGCCGATGGTGTCGCCCGGTTTTACGATATAGGACGGGATGTTGACGCGCTGCCCGTTCACGGTGAAGTGGCGGTGCGTCACCATCTGACGCGCCATCGCCCGCGAGGGAGCCATACCGAAGCGGTACACGACGTTGTCCAGGCGGGTTTCCAGCAATTGCAGCAGGTTCTCGCCGGTCACGCCGGGCCGTCGGAGCGCCTCGGCCAGATAGTTGCGGAAGGTGTTTTCCAGTACGCGATAAATGCGGCGCAATTTCTGCTTTTCGCGCAGCTGCTGGCCGTATTCGGTGACTTTTTTATTAAAGGTGGGGGCGCCGTGCATTCCCGGCGGCTTGTCGCGCCACTTGGTCTTGCCGTCGCGACTTGTCTTGTCAATGGTGCATTTGGTGTAGCACTTGTCGCCCTTGAGGTAGAGTTTAACTCCCTCGCGGCGGCACTGCCGACACCGGGGATCATGATTATCAGCCATACGAAAACCAAGGCTCCTTGTGGGCGGGATTCCCCGTTGCCACGAATAACAGGGCGGCGAACGTTCGCATTCGCGTTTCAGCGAATTGACTCTTTCGCACTGCTGCGAACCATTTCATTCGCCTTGCGGCGAACTTTTCGGCTCGCATTCGCCCTGGGTGTTTACACGCGCCGCGCTTCTTCCACCCTTGCTCGTTGAATCGAACAATTCATTAGTTTGCGGTCGGGACTCAATCGCTTCGTAAATCGTCGCTCTATCGTCCGCCCGCAATTTCATGCAAAACCCGACTTGCCAGCCCGGACTTACACGCGGCGTTTTTTGGGCGCGCGGCAGCCATTGTGCGGGATCGGCGTCACGTCTTTAATGAGCATGACTTCGATACCGACGCCCTGGAGCGCGCGAATGGCGGTTTCACGCCCCGCGCCCGGCCCCCTGACGAACACGTCTACGCGCCGCAGGCCATGTTCCTGCGCCACGCGCGCGGCTTTTTCCGCGCAAATCTGCGCCGCGAACGGCGTGCCTTTGCGCGTGCCTTTGAAACCGGCCCCGCCCGCGCTGGCCCACGAAATCACGTTGCCGGTCACGTCGGCAATCGTCACAATCGTGTTATTGAACGTGGACTGGATATGAACGATGCCTTGGACGATGTTCTTTTTTTCTTTCGACTTCGGGCGTCCGGCCGTGGACTTGGTGGTCTGTTTATTTGCCATGCTGTCGCTCCCCTACTTCTTCAGTTTCTTCTTGCCCGCAACCGTGCGCTTCGGCCCCTTGCGGATGCGCGCGTTGGTTTTGGTGCGCTGTCCGCGCACCGGCAGCCCGCGCCGATGCCGCAGCCCGCGATAGCAGCCGATTTCGATCAGGCGGCGAATGCTCAGGGCGAACTCGCGGCGCAGGTCTCCCTCGACGCGGTACTCCCGCTCCAGAATCTCACGCACTTTCGCGCTTTCGGATTCCGTCAGTTCGCGCACGCGCGTCGTCGGATTAATGCCCGCCGTCGCCACGATTTTCTTGGCGCTCGTCAGGCCGATACCGAAGATGTAGGTGAGCGCGTATTCAATACGCTTGTCGCGTGGCAAGTCCACGCCCGCAATACGTGCCAAACCAGTCCTCCTTCAAAGAAGGCGTCGGGCATCGGGACGTCAAGGGTCGGGGAAGCGCCGCGCCTCCCAATCCTTGACCGCCCCGCCTGACTCCTAACCCTGTCGCTGCTTATGTTTGGGGACGACGCAGATCACGCGCACGACGCCCTCCCGCTTGATGACTTTGCACTTCTCGCACATCTTCTTTACTGAAGCCCGCACTTTCATTTTGCGTCCTTCCTTTCGCGCCAATCCAAGTTGGCCCTCTGATTATACCACGCTTTCGCCCGATTCGAGACCGAGAGCGCGTTCTCAGACACGAAAAGACGGGCCGCGAAGGAAATTCGAGTTCTCCCCGCTTCCCGTAATTCGCAACGCCGCTTGCGCGCCTAGGCTTTGTAGCGATACCGAATGCGGCCCCGCTCCAAATCGTAAGGCGACAGCTCGATCAGCACCTTGTCGCCGGGCAGAATGCGA
>JBBRNU010000404.1:0-4836 GCA_038230115.1 Chthonomonadales bacterium
CCAACAGACGATGAGCGCGTCCGGCTTCTCCTGGTTCAGGATCGTGAACAGCATGTTGGTGAAGCCATAAAGCGCGCCCGTAGGCCGGTTGTCGCTGGTCGTGAGCGGGCGTCCGGCGAAAAAGGCGCGAAACAGCAGGCTGTACGCATCCACGAGCGCCAGTTTTTTGGGGGCGGGGTCGGCAAGCGGCTGGGCTAGGTCGGTCGTTGCCTCGATTTCGTCGGCCATGCGGCGGTACGCTCCTCGCGTTGGCGGGATCCCTGAAAGGGCTTCCCCAATGATAGTGGTCAATCTCTGTCCACATTATACCTTAGCCTCGTTATAGAGGCAAAGCCGCGTATAAAGGCAAAAAAGCCGCCGCAGAACGCGGCGGCAAAGGCAGAAGAGCGTCGAGGCTTCCTTTCGTGTCAGTCAGAACAAGACGCCGAAAAACGAGACCGTTTCCACCGCGCGTCGGAAAGCAACCCCAATTTAGCCGCGCTCGTTGTTGCGGTCGGCCTCGCGGTCAATGCCGGCGGTCAGTGGGGAGGGGGCGAGCAGGGTATGACTGTCGGCGCCCTTCGCCCGCGCGGTCGGGTTGTCGTCGCCCGGCGTCGGCAGAAAGCGGTTCATGACGCCCAGCACGTCCGCCGTCACGCCGGGAAACAGGCCGTGAATCGCGCTGGCGATCTGCGCCTGCACGCCGATTACGATCTCCGGGTCGCCGTTTTGCATGGCCTCGATGATCTGATGCGCCGCGCGTTCCGCGTTCGACGACACCAGGGGCGACGCGCCGCCCAGACTGAAGAGCGTGTATTCTTTGCGCCGCTGCCCCTTGAAAACCGCGTTTTCATGGCTGCCGGTTCGCAGCACGCCGGGACTGACCGTCGTGACCAGAATGCCGTCTTTCGCGAGTTCGGCCCGCAGCCCGCTCGACAGGCCGACGAGGGCGAATTTGCTGGCGCTGTAGGGCAGCATGTGCGGCACGCTGACCTTGCCGCCGAACGACGCGATGTTGACGATGCGGCCTGTGCGCCGCACGCGCATTTCGGGCAGAACCGCCATCGTCACGTAGAGCGGCGCCCAGAAGTGCGTGTTCATCGCCTCCTCGTAATCGCCCAGCGTCATCGCTTCCATCGGCCCAACCTCGATCACGCCCGCGTTATTGATGAGAACGTCAATACGCCCGAAACGCTGATGCACGTCCTGAACCATCGCCTCGACCTGCTCGCGGTTCGTCACGTCGCACGGGACGTCCAGCACGTTCGCGCCCATGCTTTGCAGCTCGAAGCGCGCCCGTTCCAGCTCGTCCGCATCCCGTCCGCAAATGGCGATCTGCGCGCCCGCCTGCGCCAGTTCGCGCGCCATCAGCAGACCCAGCCCGCGTCCGCCGCCGGTAATCAGCACGACCTGACCCGGCAGAGAAATCCGCCGCGCGCTTCGCAGCCATGCCCGCGCGCCCAGCGCCGCGCCCGCCGCCAGTCCCAGCCACAATACGCCCCGCCCCGCTCTTGTCCCGCTTGTCATTGAAGATCATTGCCCCCGTTCGCTTTGCCCGTCAGACGGAGGACAGCGGCCTTCTGTTCCCCCGCCTGCGCGCACCAGGCCGGACCGAAAGCGAACTGAGCAAAGCCCCGGCGAGTCGGCGAAGTATCGGGGGCGGCAAGGCTTGATCGCCTTGCCGCGTCGTCGGTTCGTCGTTTCTGCGGTCGCGGTCTCTGCGGTCACTACCTCTGCACGCGCTCGATGACCGCCAGACTGTCGCGCGTGATGTCGGCGAGCGAAACCGTGTGGTAGCCCGCAACGCCTGTGTGCAGCGTGTCGTGAATCACGTCGGTCCACGCTGCGGGCAGGGCTTTGCGCCCGTGCAGAATGCCCAGGATCGAGCCAGTCGTGGCTCCATTGCAGTCGGTGTCGAAACAGGCCTGCACCGCCCGGCAGATGGTCTTAGCGTAGTCGTGTTCGCCCCACAGCAGGCCGATGGCGACAATCATGGCGTTCGAGATCGTGTGACACCAGTCGTGCGCGCGGTCTTCGTTCCAGATTTCATGGACGCGGTACACGGCGGTATCGTAATCCACCTCGACTTCATACCACTCCAGAATGTCTTCAATCGCGCTGGCTAGGCGGCAGCGGGCAGGAATTTGCCCCAGCCCGGCCCGAATAATCGTCGGCATGTCGTCGGTGACGAACGCCGCCGCGATCATCGCCGCCGCCCACATCTCGCCGTAGAGGCCGTTTTTGACGTGCGAAATGCAGGCGTCGCGCCAGGCGAACTCCGCCGCGCGTTCCGGGTCGCCCGGCGCGGCGTAGCCCCAGAAGTCGGCCCGAATCTGCGCCCCGATCCACTCGCGGTAGGGGTTGCGGAAGGTCGCCGAGTCGGGCGGCGCGATCAGTTGGCACAGGTTGCGATAGGCGACGCGCTCCGCCGTGCAGGTATGCAGAATTGGGATTTCGCCGAGCCAGAAGTTGGCGACGTCGGTCGGGGTGAAATCCGGCCCGTGTTTTTTCAGAATGGCAAGCCCGGTCGTCGTGTAGTTCGTGTCGTCGTCTTCGGGCATGGACGTTTGAAAATCAATCAGGAAGCGGTTCGTCCAATCATTGTCCAGGTCGTATTTGGCGCGGGCTTCGGGCGTGGCGGCGTCGTAGCGAAAAAAATCCGCGAGCGGCCAGCGGTTCAAATCCTTGAGATAACCCCACATGCGGGGCCGCCGCCAGCCCTCGACCGGCTTGCCCAGCAGACAGCCGACGCAGCGCCCCGTCCAGGCTCCATACACTTTATCTTCCAACTGCGCGTCGTCCAGAGCGAGGCGGGGCAGCATCGGGCGGTCTGCGGGTCGCGCCTGCCGGATACCCTCCAGGTCGGACGGCTCGTGGTACGCAAACCCGGCCTTTTGCGGCAGCGCGATGGTTTTATCCAGCAACTCCTGCGCGGCGGGCTGATGGCGCAAATCCTCCAAATCCAGGCTCAGAACCCGCGCGAAATCCGCTTCGACGGCGCTCAGATCGCGCCCTTCTTCCTCGCATTGGCGTAGCTCGGTTTCCAGATCGCTTTTGCTCAAATAGAGCCATATTTGTTTCATGCCGTCGTTGATCCTTTTAGTTGTTATTGACAGTCATTCCAAGTAGAGGAACGGTTTATCGGAGGTTAAACCCTCGGCAGCAAAAAATTGATTTGCGCGGCAGGCGCAAAGAAGGCCCGCGCGCGTGACGGCCTGATTTCACGCGGGGCGGGCGGATTGCTGCGGAACGATCCCCTGACATCGCAAAAGAGGAGAGGGCGTGTGTCCGCTGCAGGCGCTATCGAATTGTTTGTCAGCCGGTTGGCTACGCGCGTTCCTCGGCTGCTTGCAGCAACGGCAGCCGTTTCACGCGCAGGCGGCCCTCCTGCACCGTAACGACAGCCCCTTGTTCCAAGTCTTCCGCACACTGCTTCAGCACAGCTTGCAGCAATGTCGAAGTCGCCTCCGCGCGCAAACCTTCGATCCGCAGCCGAATTACGGAAGGCGTTGTCGCCCCGGAAAGCGCCAGTAACGCATGGAAGTCGGCGTCCAGCGTTAGGACAAGGCGCGCTTCGGCGCGGGCGCGTTCCAGAATATCGGCGTCGGCGGCAGCGGAATAACCGATTTCGCCGACGTGAAGACTGTCTATGCCTGCCGTTCGCAGTAAGGCGGCGGAGCGGGGCAGACCTTGATCAAGCAATAGCCTCATGCTATACCAATTCCACCACGCGGTCGTCAAGATAGGTAGCGGCATAAAGGAGGGCTTGCTCCAAGTCTTCTTCCTCCAATTCCGGGTATTCGGCGTAAAGTTCGGCGCGGTCAGGATAGGTTGCCAGGAGTTGCAGAACCCGTCGAACGCTCAGGCGCAAGTTGCGAATGCAAGGCTGTCCGTTGAGGCGAGCCGGGTGCGTTGTGATGCGGGCCAGCGTCATGAATTCAATCCTCCTGCGACTCCTATAGAAATATAATCTGCAAAAACATACAAATTTATCAATGCGGCCTACGACGGAACGGTCAGCCGGATCGAAGCGCTCCAACCATGCGCGACTAGAGCCGAACGCGCCAGCGCCGAAACCAGGGCGTCGCTTCGGCGGTTTCCGGGGCGGCGGGCGGAACCCTCTCGCTGTCGCCCTCGCCCGACTCGACGGTTGGCAGCGCGGCATTTTCGTCTCGTTTTTCGGTTGGGTCGGCGGGCGCGGCGGTTGTGTGGGTCACGGTCAAAACCGGGGGCGCGAATTCTCGCGCCGCTTCCGTTTCCGCAGTCAGGCCCGCCGCGCCCTCAGAAACTTCGGCGACCGGCGCATGGGTTGAAAGCGAAAGCGGGGTGTCGGTTTCGCCGGTCGCGGGGGACGTTTCGCGCCAGTCCGGGCGCAAATGCTGCGCGGCGTGGACTCGCTCGGCGGGCGTGGGAATATCCCAGGAGAAAGCGGGCGCGAACGGAGAATCGTCCGCCGTCGTTTCGACCTCCGCTTCCGGTTCCTGTACGGGGCGCGGTTCGGTCGGGGCGTCGTCTGGAAACTTCAGCGCGCTTTCCGCGTTGGGCGTCTCGGCGGGCGCAGCGAACGCGGGTCGGTCTTCGCGCAGCAGCGTGAGCGCAGGCGGCGCGGGCGCGTCGGACGGGAGCGATACGGCAGGCAGGCCGACTGCGGGCGGCTCGACACGCGCCAGCACGGTCGCTTCTCCCGGCGCTTCAGGCGGCTTCGGGGAGGGAAACGAGGCTGGAAGCGAAGCGGGAAGCGCGGACGGAGGCGAGGCCAGAAGCGGCGAAGCAGGCGGCGCGTCGTCGAGGATGGCGGCGATTTCCGCGGGCGTGAGGCGGGTTAGCTGCGCGGGTTCCGAACCGGGCTGGACGGCG
>JBBRNU010000405.1:0-4833 GCA_038230115.1 Chthonomonadales bacterium
ATTTGAGGAGCAGTTGCTCGTGCGGCGCGGCGATGGCGTCGAGGCTGATTCCGGCGTCGAGCGTGACCAGGGTTCCGCCCCAACGCTGACACAAACCGAGCAGATACACGTCGGTAATCTGCCGATGCCCGGTAATAAATTTCGGCAGGAACTGCGCGGCGTCCCGCAGCGAAACGCTGTCGGGCCAAAAGGTATGGGTCGCATCCTGCAAGGCGATCAGGTTATCGAGCAATTGGAAGGCCGCCGCGACTCTGTCTGGCAGCGCGGGCGAATTCGTCTGCGCGAAGACGCGCACGAACCCGTTTTCCGTTAGCGGGCAGGTGGCCCAAGCGTGCTTGCCTTCGCTGTGGAACCACGCTTGCGCGGCGGCATGACCCGGATGATTCAGATCGTGAAGGGCGATAAGAATGTTGACGTCGGGCAGATAAATTGCCACATCAGTCGCCCTCGCTGAGTTGTTTCACGATTTCGGTTGTGAGCGGTCGGCCCTGATACTCCAGCGGCAGGACAATGACTCCGTTGCGTCGCTGGGCATTGGCGAAATACGCTTCGGGCGGCGATTCCGGCGCGTCGTCGGGTGATTTTAGTCCGCCATCGGTCGGCATTTCTTTTACGCTCACGCGCAGGGGCGTCTCCGGCGGAACGGGCAGCGTTCGCAAACGCTCCACCGCTTCAGCCAGCGTTCCCTCGATAACAAGTTCCATTTGTCGCTTCCTTTCCGATCAAAACCTCAAGACAACTCTCGCCGCGCGTCCAAAATCATCCCAATCTTTTTGAAGGTTCTCGCTTTCTCTTTACAGTTTGAGGAGCAGTTGCTCGTGCGGCGCGGCGATGGCGTCGAGGCTGATTCCGGCGTCGAGCGTGACCAGGGTTCCGCCCCAACGCTGACACAAACCGAGCAGATACACGTCGGTGACTTGTCCATGCCCGACAATCGCTGTCGAAAGAAAAAGAGACGTGTCCAGCAGCGAAACGCTGTCGTTCCAAAATTGATAGGCCGCGCTTTCGTTGGTCGTCGTATTTCTGAGCAGGTACAAGGCCCGCGTAACGCTGTTCACGCTGTTGGGATATTTAGGGCTGGCGATAATACGCGCAAAGCCGTTTTCTGTCAACGGGCAGGTAGCCCAGCCCGCTTCGTCGAGGCGCTCAAACCACGCCTGCGCGATTGCGTGATGCTGATGTTCGGCGTCATACAGGGCGAGGAGAATGTTAATGTCTGGCAGGTGTACACGCATTTACTCGTCTTCCAGCAGGCTCTTCACGAATTCGGTGGTGATTGGGATGTTTGTTCCCCGTGATGGCACAAGAATGATGCCGTTGCGCCGCTGGGCCTTGGCGAAATAGGCTTCGGGCGTCGGTTCCAGCGCGTCATCGGGCGGCTTCTGCGCGCCCGCGGTCGGAGCCTCCTCCACGCTCACGCGCAGGGGCGTTTCCGGCGGAACGGGGAGCGTTCGCAAACATTCCAGCGTCTCGGCCAGCGTTCCCTCGATGATCCATTGCATCCGTCTTGCTCTTTTCTGGCGCTTCCGTCGTTTGCTATCACTTTGCTTCGACGCCTTGCGCGCCCATTCCGTGCGACGCTCGGTCTGCCGCGCCTTGATTGGCATTGATTGTACCATAGGGCAGGCGAACCGACAAGCGCGACTGCAATTCGCACGCCGATTGCCAACCCTATGGCAGGAGCGGAAATCGGCGGATTTCCGTTCCAACGTTTCGGGTCAACTTGACAAAGACCGGGCGAGTCGGTAGACTGTCTGCAATCGTTACGACGGTTTCGACCGCTCTGACCGTTTCGACTGTTGCGACCGGGGAAAGACATGAACGCGCCACACCGCCCAATAAAATTGCGCCGCGCCAGCCGACGGGGACAGGCGCTCGCCAAAAGCCTGCTGATTATGCTGGCCCTCGCTCTGCTCAGTTTCACGCTCGGCTTCTTTGTCCTGGCGAAAATGCTGCCTGCTTCGTCCCGCCCGGACAGCGCCACGAGCGCGAATGCCGATAACGGCGACAGCGCGCCCGTCAATGCGCCGAACGCCAACGACGAGAGACATGATGCGCCTGCTGCCCGCCCTGCGCCCCGATCCGCGCCGCCGGTCGCCCAAACACCGCATCCCACGCCCGGCCCCAGTATCGCGCCTGCCGACGACACGCCTGTGCAGCAGCCCGACGCGCTCGACAAGCCGCAGAACGACGCGCCGCCCGCGACGGACAACCGGCCCGCCGACAACCCGTTCGCGACCGTCACGCCCGCAGCCCCGTCCGGCGAAGCCGCCGCTCCGGTCACGCCGCGCCATCGCCGCCGACGCCATGCCGCCCCGAACGCCAACGCGATCCAAAAGCCCGCCACCCCCGATGGCGACGCCAGCCGCCCGGAGAACGCCCCGCCGACAACGGATGCGCGCCCCGACGCCAGCCGTTCCGCGCCCGACTCCTCGGCCTCCGCCGATCCTGCCCTTCCATCCGCCGCGCGCTCGGAAAGCGTGTCGCCCCCGAATTCCGGTTTGTACCGCGTTCAATTAGGCGTCTTTTCCACGCGCGAGGCGGCGGAACAGCAGGCGCGCAGCGCGAACGACAAGGGTTTTCGCACGACCATTCAGCCATTTACGCGGGAGGGCCGCACCCTCTACCGCGTCCAGCACGGCCTGTACCGCAAGCGCGCCAACGCCGAAGCCGCCCGCCAGCGCCTCAACGACGCCAGCGTGGATTCCGATCTCGTCAATCTGCAAGCGCCATAACAATATTACGCGACGAGATGAATGGCTTTGAGCGGCAGCCTGGGAATTCACCTCGCCCCAATCCCTCTCCTTTGTAAGGAGAGGAGGCCCATGCCGACAGCGTTGAGGCTTTGCTGAATGGCGTGTCCGAAGAACACACAGCGGAACGCCACAAAGCGAAGAAGTTCATTTTGTCGCTTTGTGGCGCGAATTTCGACCGCCAAATGAATAGGGCGCGCGGACAATTGTCCGCGCGCCCGGCTTGTCACTACTGGTTCCGATGCTGGCAGGCTCAGTGGCAGCCGCAGCCAGAACCGCACCCGCCGCCACTAGTCTCGGCTTCCGCTTCTCCCGCGCCGTCCTCGGTCGAGAACGAACTGCCGCAACCGCACGAGCGCGTGGCGTTCGGGTTGTCAATCTTGAAGCCGCCGCCCATTACGTCCTCGACGTAATCCACGGACGCGCCGCGCAGGTAGCTGATGCTGAGGGGGTCAACCACGACTTTGACGCCGCCGCTGACGAAGACCATGTCGCCCTCTTCCACGCTGTCGTCAATCGCCATGCCATAATTCAGGCCGGAGCAGCCGCCGCCCGACACGAAAACGCGCAGCGCGGCGTCCGCTTTGCCTTGTCGCTCCAGCAGGCCCATGATCTCTTCGGCGGCGCGGGCGGTCAGGGTAACGTCAGAGGTTTGCACAGATTCCAAAGTTGCCATATCGGATATGCTCCTTTTGCGTTCGGGTTCCGAACGATAACTGCAAATTTGCCGGGCGGCGTCCAGCGAAAAAGACGAACGCGCTCCTGCCCCTATTCTACTCTATCGTTCCGCGAATTGCAAGCGTTCCCGGTTTCGTATTTTTTTCGGCGCGCGAGGTGTCACGGTTGTGACCGCCCGGTCACAAAGGCCGAAAAAGCCGCTTGTTTTACCACCAAATAACGCTGTAATCATAGACTGTGGCTTTGCCCCGAAAAAAATGCGGTTTTTGCATGGTTTGCGTGGCGTAACGCGATTTCTGGCACGTTTCGTGCAAGAGAACTCCTGAACGCGCATGGAATATCCTATGCGCGCCGGCGAGTCGGACATTGTTAGGCGGCGCTCCCCCTTCCGCGCCGCCGGTGTCGGCCCGTTTTTTCTCAAATTACGCCGCGAGCGATTCGCAGCGCGTTGTAACCCCAGCGTCGTGGGGAGGCAGGAGAGATGCAGTGACGATGGCAGCAGACATATCCGAAAACCTGGTGACCGGCAAAGTGAAATGGTTCAACGATGCCAAAGGCTATGGGTTCATCGAGGCCGAAGATGGCGTGGACGTTTTCGTGCATTATTCCGCGATTACGATGGCCGGTTTCAAATCGCTGCGGGAAGGGCAGACCGTCTACTACGAGTCGCTCGAAACCCCGAAGGGACGACAGGCGGCCAACGTCAACGCCGCCGCCGCTTGAGCGTCCCCGCAATCCTATGCGCTCTTACGCTGGCAAGATGGCAGGCCGCAAGCGCCACGCTGCGGCCTGCCTTTCCTCAAAATTCCTCTGCGGGCAGGCGCTCAGGGTTTGGCTGGACGTTCCGGCAGGGCCGAAAGCGACGCGCGCCGGTAATTTGCGACCTGCTGGAAATATTCCCGCGCGCCGATTGCGCCCCGAACCGCCGTCTGTTCCCCTGCGGACAGCGCGTCATAGGGCCGCGTGAAGTAAGCGACGGTTTGGCCGTGCTGATTCCGAATTTCCTCGGCTTCAGCGGCAGGGCCGTTCAGGCGCAAGAAACCGACGCCGTAAAACATGATATAGGCCGCAATCGCCCCGCGCAACGCGAACGAGACGAAGCGCGGGTTGCGCCGCCGCGCCCATTCCAGCGTCATCAGCGGCCCGATGAGAAACCCCAGTTTCACGACCACGAAGGTCAAAATCCCCATTTCCCAGCACTTGCGAAACAGGGGATTGGCCTCTTCCGCGCCATGCCCGCGAATCAAGACAATTGTCGTCACCAGATCAATCACGCCGATCCCCGCGAGGATCAGGCTTTCCCGCGAAATTTTCATGCCAGCCCTTCCCGTAAGTCCCGCGCCCCCGGCGGCTCCGCAAGCCGCGCCCGCCCGCGCGCAAACTACCCCGTGTAATTTATAGG
>JBBRNU010000406.1:0-4825 GCA_038230115.1 Chthonomonadales bacterium
CGTATCGCGCCGTATCGCGCGGACATGCAGGCCGCGCCGCGTCCAGTCTTGCGTAACGCATTGCAGCCTATCGTACAGGATGAGGGCGCGCTGGCTCTGCTCAAGCGCATGGTGCGCCCGACAGCCAGCTACGTCGGCGAGCAAGTGACCGAAGTGACCGAGCGCAGCGGGCGGTCGTCGCGCCAGATCATCAAGGGCGACACGCAGGGCCGCATTCGGCGCGAATTCCTGTCGCCCGGCGAGTGGGCGGGCGACGTCATGCTGGTGACGCCGGGGCAGTACGGCTACCTGCACAAGCGCGAAAACCGGCTCGACGTGGCGCTCTGGCCGACCGAGTGGAACGACCGCGAGAAGCGAATGTTCGCCTTGCTGCGGCGGGGGCGCGTGGCGGTCACGCGGGTCGGCGAGGAGCCGGTCGCGGGCCGAAACGCCACGATTATCGCGTTGACGGGGGCGGGCGGTCAGGCGGGGCAGTTCCAGATGAAGTTCTGGATTGATACCGAAACCGGCATTCAATTGAAGAACGAAAAATACGCGCCGGGCGGTCTCGAATCGCGCTCGTACATGACCGCAATCACCGTGAATCCGACGGCGGGCGTGGCGAGCAAGGACTTCGAGATGGGGTCGCTGCAAGCCAGCAATCCGACGACCGACCCCTGGTTTCCCGCCGCGCAGTTCACGGATTTGCAGCAGGCGGCGAGTCAGATGCCGTTCCATCCGCTCGAACCGGCCACGCTGCCGTCGGGCTTTCGCTTCAGCGGGGCGTGGACGTTCGGCGTGAACTTGAAAGCGCAGAACCGGCGCGGGGCGATTTTGCTGCGATACTCCGACGGCGTGAGCAGTTTCAGTCTGTATCAGCGTCAGGCGCGACCGAATGGCAAGCCGCTCAAAACGTCCATCACGCGGGCCTATCGGCGCAGCATTCAGCGCTGGACGGTCGCCGCGCCGGAAGGCGAGCGCGAAATCACCTACATCGGACATCTGACCTCGGAGCAGGCCCAGGCCGTCCACGACACCCTGCGCTGACCGCTTCTAACCCGCTCCACTGTTTAACAACGCGCTTCCCGGTCGTTTCGCTTCCCGTTCGGGCAGGCGGAAGGATTGCGGAGCGCGTTGAGTCGTACCGCATCGGGCGTCTGTGGGGTATAACAAAAGCATTATCGTGTGGAGGGCTGCCGTGAAGTTTCAAGTGACGCTTGACCGAGATGAAGACGGTATGTGGGTTGTGGAGTGTCCCGCGATCCCTGGCTGTATCAGTCAGGGGCGGACAAAAGAGGAAGCGCTAATCAACATTGAAGACGCCATTTCGCTGTGCCTGCAAGTGCGCGCCGAGCAGGGATTGCCGCTAACGGTCGAAACTCGTCAGATCGAAGTTACGGCGTAATGGCGACGTTGCCGCTTCTAAGCGGGCGTGAAGTCGTGCGGGTGTTTGGAACGTTCGGCTGGCAGATGGCCCGGCAAAGTGGCAGCCATATTATCCTGATCAAGTCGGGAGAGATGGCTTCCCTTTCGGTTCCTAACCATAGAGAAGTCGCGCACGGAACCCTTCGCGGTCTGATACGAACGGCCAATCTGACAGTGGCGGAGTTTGTGGCAGCGATTTAAGTCTTGCCAGCAAACCTAGATGCTGCCATTGAGCGGCGCGCGTCAGGAGGAAGCGAGTCATGCCCCCGGACCCGATCAGCGACCCGAACAATCCCGTCTTGTCGCGGGAACTCTACAACCTCATTCTGCGGGTCGCCACGATCCCCGTGCTGCTATTCCTGATCGCGCTGACCTGGGTGATTATCAACCGCCTGATGAGTCCGCAATTGCGGCAGCAGCGCCGCAACCGCGAGATTCGCCGGGCGGTCGAGGCGCGCGAAGCGCGTATGGCGGCGGCAAGCGAGAAAACGGCTCCCAACGAGACAAAACTGCCCCGTTGAGCAGGCGGCTGGCTTAATTGCTCAGAGAATCAACCCAAAACGGGACTTGCGCGTTTGGGCAGGTTTTGGTACACTGTGGCTATGATTACCATAAACCTCAGCGATCTGGCGCGTGACCTGCCGCATTATCTGACACGGCTCAACGAAGGTGAAACTGTTGTCGTCATGCAGGATGACAGACCTATCGCCGAACTTAAGCCTATACCCCTCGCCGCCGACCAATTGCGGCCCTATGCTTTATGCGCTGGGATGTTTACGGTTCCCGACGATTTTGACGCGCCTTTGCCTGATGCGGTTCTGGCCGCGTTCGAGGGCGCATGAGATTATTGCTCGATACCCATGTTTTTCTGTGGTATATCAACGGCGATAAGCAATTACCCGCTGGATGGCTTGCGGTATTGCGCGACCCGACTCATCAGGTGTTCCTCAGCGTAGTCTCAGTGTGGGAAGCCAGCCTCAAGTATCATCTGGGCAAATTGCCTCTGCCGCAGTCGCCCGCAATTTATTTTCCACAGCAACGGCAGCGCCATGCTATTGCCAGTCTGCCACTAGAAGAAGCATCGCTATCCCACTTAGTGATTCTGCCATCGTTGCGTCGTGATCCTTTCGACCGAATACTGGTTTGCCAGGCATTGGAAAACGGCCTGACGTTGGTAACGGCGGATGCAGCGTTGCAGGCGTACCCTGTGCCTATTCTCGCCCGATAGTGACAGGCTTTGTAGCAGTGTCATCTACGCGAGCTTTCCGACTGGATACGGCGGCGCTCATTGAAACGTATCGGCATTGCGAATTTAGCCCGCGCAGGCGGTCTGTGCATTTCAGAACGGGCATTCATTCCCGTTCTACCAACCCCGTTCGACGTGCATCCTGTCCGTATGCCAGGCGAGCAATCTTGGGAGACGCTTTGGCGCAGGAGAGCATAAACAAATCCGCCGGGTGAGGACTGTCTATGGAAACTCGTTTAATCCTAAAAACATAGCAGCAAAGCGAATACCCGCTGGGTCTTCCAAGCAATGACGTAGCAAAATGGTTCTGACGGTTTTCTTAGCCCGACCAATTCTCATATTGAACAGGCCGCATAAGGTATTTTTGCAGTTATCATCTTGCAAGGAGGCTTGGATTTGTAGTTGGTCGTTGACTATAATTCAGCCCTGGCGCGACTTCGGATATACTGAAAATATTTATGAAAGGGAAAGCGGAGAGAGTGATGGAACCAGATGAGCAGAGCCGTCAAGAAAAAACAATTGACGCTGGGTTCGAAACTATTTTCGAGGAAGCCCAAAAGAAGCTAGTTCCAAAAAGTCAAGTTGAGCGATTTGAGCGCTATATTGATGTGCAAAATCAACTGATACAAGCGAACCCGTCCTTAGTTACGGGAAAAAACGACAAGGAGAGAACAGAGAGTTTCAGACGGTTGGCTGCGCACGCCGAACAATTATGGCAAGATGGGCTACGTCTTTTCTTCGCGGGCAGCTATGCATCGGCATTGTTCATGTCAATAGTATGCATTGAGGAAACCGGCAAAATAGGAGTCACGCTTATGCAAATGCGGATGAGCGAGATGGCGGGTACTGCATTTTCGTCGCAGATGGTTACTCCAATAAAACGCCACCGGAATCCGTTCTATCAGCACCGGGATAAGCATTTCCTTGCTGCTAGTGCAGGCGCGCTTATAAACGCGCGCCTCGACCGCATTCTAGGAATGGACAAGGTCATCGAGTTCTTCAACGATGTTGAGAATGGTGAGGTGGAACGACTTAGGCAGTCATGTATCTACGTTGATTATGACGGTTCTAATGCAATTTTGCCAATCGACCAAGTTACCGAAGACAAAGCGAAGTTGTATTTAATATTGTCCGGTGAGATTCTTGCCGAAACACTCGGACATCCACCAGAGGAATGGGAACGCCTTCTACTGATTGTAGATGATTTTGAGCGGAAGGTAGGAGTTAGTGTCTGATCTCTCCACATGTCAGCGTTGAACGCCTTAGGAATGTGATAAAGCAAGTTGGGGCGCTCGAAGACTCTATGAAATGCTTGACTTGCCACTCAAAATACCATTCGAGGTCTGCCTTTAGACTTGGTTGTCAGGCCGCTTGACAGAAATGCGCGCCTGTGCGATACTGGCGCGGTTCGGGTTTGTTGGCTGTGTTGGTTTTTGGGGCGCCGTCGTTTTTGCAATACCCCCTTGGAGAACTCCCTTTATGAAGGTTTGCCGCTTCTTCACGCCCGCAGGATTTGCTCAAAGACGTCACGCTCCCGTTGCGCTTGGCCTGCTCGCCGCCCTTGCGCCCCACGCCCGCCCCGCGAACGCGCAGACGGTTCCAACTTCCGCGCTGGCTTTCGCGGCCCCGATCTCGCCCGCTGCAGCGTGCGCTTCCCTGCCGACCGCGCCCCACTTGAAATTGGCCGCGCCGGACGGCGAAAAGGGCGAGATGCGCGGAATGTGGGTCGTGCGCGACAGCCTGACCTCGCCCCAGGCCGTGCATCAGGTTGTGGTGACGGCGGTGAAATACCACCTCAACGCTCTTTTCGTGCAGGCGCGCGGCAGGGGCGATGCGTGGTACGACTCGGAATTGGAGCCGCGCGCCGAAGCCCTGGCGAAACAGCCGCGCGATTTCGACCCGTTGCGCCAGATCATAGCCGAAGCGCATGTTGCGGGCCTGCAAGTCCACGCCTGGATGAATACGTTTCTGACCTGGACGGGGCCGAAAACGCCCGCGTCGGAAATACACCTGTGGAACGCGCACCGGGACTGGTTCGCCTGCGACCGGACGGGACGCTGCTCGTGCCTGCCGACGGGGGCCAGCGAGGGCGCGTTTTTGCAGCCGAGCAACCCCGATGTGCAGGAACATCTCGTGCGCGTTTTCGCCGATGTCGCAACGCGCTATGACGTGGAC
>JBBRNU010000407.1:0-4806 GCA_038230115.1 Chthonomonadales bacterium
CCCTTTCCGGCGTGGTAGAATCTGTTGGATTTGGGCGGACAGGGACAAGAAGCGACTGCAAAAGGCTTTGTGTTCCCGTAAGCCACCCACAGCGCGCCGGAAATTCACGGACGCGCGGCATGATCTCTGGTGGACAGAAGCGAGGGGCCGTTCCTATGCTCCCGCGTTTTTGTAGGCCGGCATCTTATCGAAGGCTACAATCCGCCACGTGGCAGCCTTACAAGATGCTGGCTTTTTGTGTTTGGGGCGGGCGGCGCGGTGCAGAAAACGACACGGGGAACAATCGAAGCGCAGGTCGCCAACGCCGTAGTTCAATTTCAGCGCGAACAGCAGGGCCGCGGCCCCGCCGACGTGCGCGCCTATCTTATGGGCGACCTTCTGCTCGTGCGCTGCCGGGGCATTTTTACCCCGACCGAGACCCATCTGGCCGTAACCGAAGCGGGACGGCGGCTCATAAAAAGCGCCCGTCAGGAACTGCGCGCCATCACGCGCGCCGACTATGAGGCGCTCATCGCCGGCATCACGGCATGCCGCGTCCTTCGCAGTTACGGAGACGTGGATGTCGAGGCCGCCGAGCAGATGGAAGTTTTTGTCCTGGAAACCGACCTGGATAAGCGGCTGCTGCGTCAGGAATTGGACGCCCTGAGCGGCATCGGCGCGAAACGTGGAACCTAAGCGTTCCGCCCGCGTATGCAGGTAGTTCGCAGGGGTTCGCAGCCGCGAGCCGCCAATAAGTTTTTGAGGGATAGCGCCGGTTGCCCGAACGAAGGGCCGTGACCGATCAGGTCGCGGCTTGTCGCAGAGGAGGCCGGAAGTCCGCAGCAAGACGCAGAATGGGAACGCTCCCGTTTGTACGTGACGCTGCGGGGCTTCCGGCCTCTTTTTTGTTTGGCGTTTTTGTCATGACGCGCCTGACTCGCCGCCTGGCAGGACAAGCGGAAACGGAGGACTGAGAACCATGAAGGACGTTGTTTATATCGCCCTCGCAATTCTTTTCTTTATCGTAGCGGCAGCCTATGTGCGCGGCTGCGACAAACTGTGAGGAGACTCGAAGCATGATAGATTATCTCTGGACGGGTTTGGTAGCGGCGCTCCTGCTCGTCTACCTGCTCTACGCGCTCTTGAAGCCGGAAAAATTCTAGGAGGAACCGCGCATGACATTCAACGGGATACTGCAAATTCTGCTGTTCTTCCTGGCGATTCTGCTGATCTCCAAACCGCTCGGCGCATACATGGCGCGCGTCTTCGCGGGCGAGCGCACGCTGCTATCGCCGATTTTCCAGCCTATCGAGCGGCTGTTCTACAAATTGTTCGGCGTCAAGGAAGACGACGACATGAAGTGGACAACTTATGCGTTCGCCATGCTCATGTTCAGCGTCGCCGGGCTGGTTTTCACCTACGTGTTCCTGCGGCTGCAGCAGGTTCTGCCGTTCAATCCGCAGCATTACGGCACAAAGCAAATGACGCCCGACCTGGCGTTCAACACGTCGGCGTCATTCACGACCAATACCAACTGGCAAAACTATTCGCCGGACGTGACGCTCAGTTATTTCTCGAACATGGTTCCGCTCGCCATTCATAACTGGATGTCGGCGGCCTGCGGCATCGCCATCGCCATCGCCCTGGTTCGCGGCTTCGCGCGCCGCACGGCCAACGGCATCGGTAACTTCTGGGCGGACATTACACGCTGCACGCTTTATATTCTGCTGCCGTTCTGCCTGATCTACTCGCTGGTTCTGGTGCAGCAGGGCGTGCCGCAGAATTTCGCGGCCTATACCAAAGCGACGACGCTGGAAGGAGCCGCGCAGAACATCGCGCAGGGGCCGGTCGCGTCGCAAGAGTCCATCAAGATGCTCGGAACCAACGGCGGCGGCTTCTTCAACGCCAACTCCGCGCATCCCTACGAGAACCCGACGCCGCTCTCGAACTTTATCCAGATCGTCTCCATTTTCGCGATCGGGGCCGGACTGACCTATACCTTCGGCAAAATGGTCGGCAACACGAAGCAGGGCTGGGCGATTTTCGCGGCGATGAGCGCGATGTTCTTCATTGGCGTGTGCGTCTGTTATACGGCAGAGCAGAAAGGCAACCCGAACGTCGCCAGTCTGGGCGTGCTGACGCAAGATACAGGGACGCAGACGGGCGGCAACATGGAGGGCAAGGAAACGCGCTTCGGCATCGCCAACTCCGCGCTCTTCGCGACGGTCACGACGGACGCTTCGTGCGGCGCTGTGAACTCGATGCACGACAGTTTTACGCCGCTTGGCGGCATGGTTCCCCTGGCGAACATCATGACCGGCGAGGTTATCTTCGGCGGCGTGGGCGCGGGCCTATATGGAATGCTGATGTACGCGGTCATCGCCGTCTTCATCGCTGGTCTGATGGTCGGGCGCACCCCGGAGTATCTGGGCAAGAAAATCGAGCAGTACGAGGTCAAGATGGCGATGCTGGCCGTCCTGGTTCTCGCCGCCGACATTCTTTGCTTCACGGCGCTGGGCGCGAACCTGAATATTCCCAAGAAGGACGAAGCGCCGCAGGCCATGCTGGCCGGTTTCAACGCCTGGCCGGGCAGCGCTTACGGCGGCAGCGATACCGACTACGGGGCGACCTACAACAACGTAAACAACTCCGCCGCGCACGGCTTTTCGGAAGTGCTGTACCAGTACGTTTCCCAAACGGGCAACAACGGCTCGGCCTTCGCGGGACTGACCGGCAACACGCCGTACTTCAACCTGACCGGCGGGATCGCGATGCTCATCGGGCGGTTTCTGATGATTATTCCCCTGCTGGCGATTGCGGGCAGCCTGGCGAAAAAGAAACTCGTGCCGGAAACCGCAGGCACGTTCCCGACCGACTCGGCGACGTTCGCCGTTCTGCTCGTCGGCACGGTCGTCATCGTGGGCGCGCTGACGTTCTTCCCGGCGCTGTCGCTGGGGCCGATTGTCGAGCATTTCCAGATGAGCGGCGGAAAACTGTTCTAGCCGATTAGCGAAAACTGACGCCTGCGCGCTCCCTCCCGCCCAAACAGAAGGAACGCCGTCTTCCTTCCACTGCGCGAAGGCGGCGGGGAGCGCGCAGGTTACGGAGAAGAAGAGAAAATGGCAATTCAGATGCAAGCCCCGCCCGTCGCGCCCCCGATCGGGCCGACCGGCTTCCAGAAACCGAAGAACGCGCCCAAATCGCTGTTTGAACCCGCTATCGTCAAGCGCGCCCTGACAGACTCGTTCCGAAAACTCGACCCGCGCCTGGTCGCGAAAAACCCGGTCATGTTCGTGGTCGAGGTCGGCAGCGTCATCACGACCTACTATTTCTTCAAGGGACTGATAAAGCACGACGGCACGGCGCTTTTCGTCGGGCAGGTCTCCCTATGGCTCTGGTTCACCGTCCTGTTCGCCAACTTCGCTGAGGCGATGGCCGAAGGGCGCGGCAAGGCGCAGGCCGACACGCTTCGCAAAACCAAGAGCGACTCCATCGCGCGCCGACTGGTCAACGGCAAAGAAGAGCGCGTTCCCGGAACCCAACTGCGGAAAGGCGACCTGGTCGTCTGCGAGGTCAATGACGTCATTCCCGGCGATGGCGACGTGGTGGAAGGGATCGCGTCCGTAGATGAATCGGCGATTACGGGCGAGTCGGCTCCGGTCATTCGCGAAAGCGGCGGCGACCGCAGCGCCGTGACGGGCGGCACGAAAGTCCTGTCCGACCGTATCGTGATTCAAATTACCAGCAATCCCGGCGAGTCCTTTATTGACCGCATGATCGCGCTCGTCGAAGGCGCGCAGCGCCAGAAAACGCCCAACGAAATCGCGCTTTCGATCCTGCTGTCGGGCCTGACCATTGTCTTTTTGTTCGCGACAGTCACGCTGCAGCCTTATGCCGTCTACAGCGTGCGGGCGGCAAGCGCGGGCAGTCCGCCGACCATTACCGTCCTGATTTCCCTCCTGGTCTGCCTGATCCCGACGACGATTGGCGGGCTGCTGTCGGCCATCGGCATCGCGGGCATGGATCGCGTCATGCAGCATAACGTGCTTGCCATGTCCGGCAAAGCGGTCGAGGCGGCGGGCGACGTGGATACGCTGCTCCTGGACAAGACCGGAACCATCACCTTGGGCAACCGGCAGGCCGCCGAGTTCATCCCCCTGCCCGGCGTCGAAATCAACGAACTGGCGAACGCCGCGCAGCTGTCGAGTTTGGCGGACGAAACCCCGGAGGGACGCTCTATCGTCGTGCTGGCGAAGGATAAATACGGCCTGCGCGGGCGGGAATTGAACGACCGCGAGGCCGAATTCATCCCGTTCACGGCCCAAACCCGCATGAGCGGGGTCAACGTCAACGGCACGCAGATTCGCAAAGGCGCGGCGGCTTCGGTCGCCAACTGGGTCGGGGAGCAGGGCGGGCGCGTTCCAAGTGAGCTGGAAGAGATCGTGACGCGCATTTCTTCGGCGGGCGGCACGCCGCTCGTGGTCGCCGTGAACGACAAGCCGCTCGGCGTCATTTATCTCAAAGACATCGTGAAGGGCGGAATGCGCGAGCGCTTCGACCAGATGCGGGCGATGGGTATCCGCACCGTCATGATCACCGGCGACAATCCCCTGACCGCCAAAGCGATTGCCGACGAAGCGGGCGTAGACGATTTTCTGGCGCAGGCGACGCCCGAAGACAAGATGGACTTGATCAAGAAGGAGCAGACTGGCGGCAGACTGGTCGCCATGACCGGCGACGGCACGAACGACGCCCCTGCCCTCGCGCAGGCCGACGTCGGCGTCGCCATGAACACGGGAACGCAGGCCGCTAAAGAAGCGGGCAACA
>JBBRNU010000408.1:0-4803 GCA_038230115.1 Chthonomonadales bacterium
TCCCGCTGTCGAAAATCCCAAACCCGGACTGGCGATTACGCGCCGCGCCGACGAGGACATTCTCATCAAGCGCGTCATCGGTCTGCCCGGCGAAAAAGTCGAGATTCGCGGCAACGACATTTACATCAACGGCAAAATGCTGACCGAAACGTATGCGATAGTTCCCGATGATCTGACGGTCGGGGCCAGATACAACTATGCCGTAGACGCGCCGCTGACCGTGCCTGACGACAATCTGTTCGTGATGGGCGACAACCGCAGTAACAGCGACGACGGGCGGTTCTGGGGAACGCTCAAGCGCCGCGACGTTCTGGGCAAATTCGCGTTCGTCCTGTTCCACGAGAACCAGAACGGCCCCAATCGCGCCAACCCCAAAGACCGGGCCGAAAACCCCACGCCCTGACCCAACTGAAAGTTTCGACTGTGTGAATTTCGATTATGCCAAAAGACGCGCGCATTAAAAAAGTGATGGTAATCGGATCGGGACCGATAATTATCGGGCAAGCCGCCGAATTCGACTACGCCGGGACGCAGGCTTGCCGCGCCCTGCGCGAAGAGGGCGTCTCGGTCGTCCTGATCAATTCCAACCCGGCCACGATCATGACCGACGCCGAAATCGCCGACCGCGTGTATATCGAGCCGCTCAACGTCGAGTTCGCCGAGCGCGTGATTGCGCGGGAGCGGCCGGACGGCCTATTGGCGACGCTGGGCGGGCAGACCGGGCTGAACCTGGCGACGCTGCTGGCCGAAGCGAGCGTTCTGGAGCGCTACAACGTTCGTCTGCTCGGCACGCCGCTGGCCTCGATTCAACAGGCCGAAGACCGCGAAGAGTTCCGCACCCTGATGCGCGCGATTGGCGAGCCGGTTCCCGAATCGTGGATCATCACGGAAGAGGCGCACTTGGCCGAACCCGCCGCGTCCGGTATCTGGCCGCTGATCGTCCGCCCCGCGTTCACGATGGGCGGAACCGGCGGCGGCATCGCGCACAACGAGGCGGAACTGTACGAGATTGCGCGGCGCGGGCTGTCGCTGTCGCTGCGGCATCAGGTCATGATCGAGCGCTATTTGGCGGGCTGGAAAGAAATCGAATACGAGGTCATGCGCGACAGCAACGACACGGCGATTACGGTCTGCAACATGGAGAATTTCGACCCGATGGGCGTGCATACCGGCGACAGCATCGTCGTCGCCCCGTCGCAGACGCTTTCCGACAAAGAGTACCAGATGCTGCGTTCGGCCTCGCTCAAAATTATTCGCGCGCTAGGCATCGAGGGCGGCTGCAACGTGCAGTTGTCGCTCAGCCCGCACTCGTTCGACTATTTCGTGATTGAGGTCAACCCGCGCGTGTCCCGGTCGTCGGCGCTGGCCTCGAAAGCGACCGGTTACCCGATTGCGCGCGTGGCCTCGAAAATCGCCATCGGGCTGCGGCTGGACGAGATCGAAAACGCGGTCACGAAGCAGACGCTCGCCTGCTTTGAACCGGCCCTCGATTACTGCATCGTGAAAATCCCGCGCTGGCCCTTCGACAAGTTTTCGCAGGGCGACCGGCGTATCGGCACGCAGATGAAGGCGACCGGCGAAGTCATGGCGATTGACCGCGCCTTCGAGCCGGCCCTGATGAAGGCGATTCGCTCGCTCGAAGTCGGCGTCTACGGTCTGGCGAACAAGACGGCGCATCAGTGGAGCGACGTGCAGCTGGAGGAAGCGATCCAAGTTCCCAACGACGAGCGGCTGTGGGCGATCACCGAGGGCTTCCGGCGCGGCATGATGGTCGAGGAAATTCAGGCGCTGAGCCATGTCGACCCCTGGTTTTTGCGTAAATTGCAGGGATTGGTGGCGCTGGAAACCCGCCTGAAAATGAACGGCGCGGCGATTGCCCGATTAGCGAGCGGCCTGCCGACCGACAACAAAGTGAAGGGGACGAACGGGACTGACGATCGGCAGGTCGATAAGACGGATACGGACGCGAAGAAAACCGGCGCAGGCGCGCGCGAGACGGACGAAGCGGCATGGGACGCGCTGATGGCGCAGTTTCCGCGCGGCATTGATCTGCTGCGCGAGGCCAAGCGCGCCGGGTTCGCCGACCGCGTGATTGCCGATTTCGCCGGAATTCCCGAAATGCGCCTGCGCGCCCTTCGCAAGCGCCTGGGCATCGTCCCGACCTACAAAATGGTGGATACGTGCGCGGCGGAGTTCGAGGCCGCGACGCCCTATTATTACTCCTGCTACGACGCCGAAGACGAGAACGGACATGACCCCGACCCCGACCTATCAGGCGAACCTCGCGCTGCCGATGCATGACATCGAAGCGTTCTGCCGCCGTCACCATATCCGCAAACTGTCGCTGTTCGGCTCCGTCCTCCGGGCGGATTTCCACGCCGAAAGCGACGTGGATTTCCTCGTCGAGTTCGAGGCGGGGCAGTCCATCGGATATTTCGACCTGGCCCGTATGGAAATTGAACTGACGGAGATGGTGGGACGCAAAGTGGATTTGCGGACGCCGGAAGAGTTGAGCCGTTACTTTCGGCAGCGCGTGCTGGACGCGGCGGAGACGCTCTCTGTTTATAGATAACGAAACACGCCTGCTGCATATGCGGGATGCCGGACGGGAAGCCTGTCCTGAAAGGCGCGCCGACCGGGCATGAATGCCCGTTCTGAAACGCAAAGCCCGCCTGCGCGGGCTACACATGCGCTGGCGCTTCTACGCTGAAGACATGATTTGGCGCTTCGGCATTGCAGGCCGCGAAGGTGGCCTTCGCATATTAGACCGGGCATTCATGCCCGGTCGACGAGCAGGCGAGCCTCCGTAGCGGGTTGGATAATTTTGTGCATAGCCGTGATCACAGCAATCTGGAAAAGAACATTTCTGAGAACGAGGAACAGGAGCCGTCATGAGCGCTGACAGCGAACGCTATGTGCTGGCGACGGGGCGAGAGGCCGCGCGCCGCCTGACAGTCGTCAATAGCGTACATGGCTACGATACGATCGGCTTTCTGATGCGGGCCGGGGTCAATGAGGCCGCCAGCATCGCCGACATCGGCTGCGGCGTCGGGGCCGTGCTTTGCCCGCTCGTCGAGATCGCCGAAAACATTCAGGAGGCCGTCGGCGTAGACGTGAGCGCGGCGCAGGTGGAAGAGGCGCGGCGAACGGCGGCGGAATACACAAAGTTCAGCGGCAGCGAGCGGACGCGCTTCGTGTGCGCCAGCGCGTATGAAACGGGACTGGCCGACGACTCGTTCGACCTGGTGTTCAGCCGCTTTCTGCTGATGCACGTCCAGCGACCCGAACGCGCGATTGCCGAAATGACGCGCATCTTGAAGCCGGGCGGCATTCTGGCGCTGGAGGACGGCGATTTCACGACGCCCTTCTGCCACCCGCCCGCGCCTGCGTATGACCGCTGCTTTGAGCTGTATCGGTTGAGCGGCGAACGGCACGGCGCGGATTTTCGTATCGGGCCGAAACTATACAACCTGGTCAAAGAGGCCGGGTTCGACGACATTGAGGTTTCGCTCGCGCAGCCGCTCTTTGTGCGCGGCGAGCCGAAACGCCTGCCGGAATGGACGCTGGCCGAGAATGCGCCCGCCCTGATCGAAGATGGACTCGCCACGCGAGACGAGATTGACGCGCTGGCGCAGGAACTGGCCGCGCTCGCCGCCGATGAAACCACGCAGTTCGGCATGGTTCGCATGACGCAGGTGCGCGGGCGCAAACCGGCCTGAGCGCCGGAACGGGAAAGGCCGGGGATAGGCCGCAATGAAAATCGGACTGGACGACATAGACCCGCAGATCGGGCAGGCGCTGGCGGACCGGCTGACCGCGCCGCCGAACGAATTCCTGCGCGAAAATATCGCGTGGGGCGGGCTGTTTTCGTCGTGGCGACTCGACCCGAAAAACATGACGGTAAAACGCCGCCGCGAGCCGTCGCCCGACGAACGCATTGCCCACAAAATCCGCAAGCAGCGCGAGGAGCAGATGGGGCTGCGGATTGCGGGCGCGATATTCCTGCCCCTTGCGGCGGGCGCGCTTGTTGACGTCGCGCTGGTCGGGCATTTCGCAAGTCTGCTGCCGGGCGTAGCGGTGTGGCTGACCGGAAGCGGGGTCGGATCGTGGTGGGCGACGCGAGCCGTGCCGAAAACGCGCCTGCGCCACGCCCTGCACATCGAGGAAATGCGGGCCGCGTTTCCGCTTTTGTCCCTGACGCGAACCGAGCGCATTTACTGCGACACGCTGCTGCTCTTAGCGCGCATGGACGTCGAGCCGGAAACCGAGCGGACGCTGCGCGAAACGCTCCGACAACTCAACGACCTGATCGCCAACAGCCGCCAGTTGGAGGCGCGGCGCTTGAGCCTGCTCCCGGTTTTCGGCAACAACGTGATTGCGGAACTGGAAACGGAGTTTGGCAGTCTGGGGCAGCGGCTCGACCGAACGCAAGACCCGCTCGCGCGGCAGGCGCTGGAGCAAAGCCTGCAAATGTGCGCCAACCGATTGGATACCGCCCGCAATCTGGCGCAAAGCCTGGAACGCCTGAACGTGCAGCAGGAGGCCATCGGGCATACCATCGCTTCGGCGCAGGCCGCCCTCGCCCGTTTGCAGGTCGCGCCCTCGCCGCGAACGGAAATGGCCGCACAAACGATTTCCGAGACCGTCGCGCAGATGAACCAGCAAACTTACGCCGTCGAGCAAGCCGTGCAGGAAGTAATCACGCTGGGCGGCGCTTAAGCGGAAGGCAATGAGCGCGGCGGGAGCGACGGGGAGATTTTGCCATGACAGTAACATTGACGCCGGAACTGGAAGCGCGTATCA
>JBBRNU010000409.1:0-4793 GCA_038230115.1 Chthonomonadales bacterium
CAACGTGTTTCACGCGGGCGACGGCAACATTCATCCCAACCTGATGTTCAACGAGCGCGACCCGGAACAGGTCAAGAACGTCATGCACGCCGGGCATGAGATTCTGAAACTGTGCGTGGACGTGGGCGGCTCGATTACCGGCGAGCATGGCATCGGGATCGAGAAGATGGACGCCATGCCCTGGCAGTTCACCGAGGCGGACATGGCGCTGATGACCCGCCTTCGGTCGGTATTCAACCGGAACGACCTGTGCAATCCCGGCAAAATCTTCCCGACGACGAAACGCTGCTGGGAAACCGATCACGGCCCCGACTTGGGACGCGCGGCGGGACGGGGCGCGGCAGTCTAACCTGCCGGACGTGTTTGCGCGGTTGGCGGCGCGGAGGAAACCATGCCAGGGACGGAACCCGTTACCTTCTTTTTCACCGACATCGAAGGCAGCACAAAACTGTGGGAGGCGCACCCCGACGGGATGCGGCTGGCGCTGGCGCGGCACGACGCCCTGCTCTACGCGGCGATTGCCGCGCACGGCGGACGGGTCTTCAAGACGGTGGGCGACGCCTTTCACGCCGTTTTCGCGAACGTGACCGACGCCCTGGGCGCCGCGCTCGACGCGCAGCGGGCTTTGGGCGCGGAAGCCTGGGGCGAAACCGGGCCGCTGCAATCGCGCATGGCCGTGCATTGCGGGCAGGCCGAAGCCCTGCCAAACGGCGACTATTCCGGCCCGGCCCTGAACCGCATCGCGCGCCTGCTCGTGGCGGGGCATGGCGGGCAAACGCTGGTGTCGCAGGCCGCGAACGAGCGCCTGGGCGCGAACCTGCCCAACGAGGCCAGCCTGCTCCCGCTGGGCGTGTATCGCTTGAAAGATTTGCAGCGGGCCGAGCCGGTTTATCAGCTCAACCATCCCGGCCTGCCCCCCACGTTTCCGTCCCTCCGCTCGCTCGAAGCCTTCGCGCACAACCTGCCGCCCCAACTGACGAGTTTCATCGGGCGCGAGCGTGAAATGGAAGAGTTCACGCAATTGCTGGCCGCCACGCGCCTGCTGACCCTGACGGGAACCGGCGGAACCGGCAAGTCGCGTCTGGCGCTGCAAATGGCGGCGGAAGTCGTGGATACGGTGGCGGGCGGCGTCTGGCTGGTCGAGCTGGCCGCCGTGACCGACGCCGCGCTGGTCTGGCGGCAGGTGGCCCACACGCTGGGCGTGCGCGAGGAAAGCGGCAAACCCCTCGCTGACACCCTGACCGACTACCTGCGTCCCAAGCCGATGCTGCTGCTGCTGGACAACTGCGAGCATCTCATCGAGGCCTGCGCGCAAATGGTCGAGCGGCTTCTGCGCGTCTGTCCCGGTCTGGCCCTGCTGACCACGAGCCGGGAAGCGCTGGGCATTTCTGGCGAAATTGCGCGCCGCGTGCCTTCGCTCGCCCTGCCGGAGGCGCTGCCGACCGGCGCGATGCGCCGCGCCGACCCGGAAACCGCCGCGCGCCTGGGGCAGTCGCCCGCGGTGCGCCTGTTCGTGGAGCGCGTGCAGTCGCGACAGCCGAATTTCGACCTGACGCCGGACAATGCGTTCGCCGTCGCCCAGATTGGCACGCGGCTGGATGGCATTCCGCTCGCCCTCGAACTGGCCGCCGCCTGCATCAAGGCGCTGACGGTCGAGGAGATCGCGGCGCAGCTGGACGACCGTTTCCGCCTGCTGACCGGGGGCAGCCGCACCGCCCTGCCGCGCCAGCAAACCCTGCGCGCGATGATGGATTGGAGCTACGACCTGCTGACGCCGGAAGAACAAACTTTGCTGCGCCGCCTGTCGGTCTTCGTCGGCGGCTGGTCGCTGGAAGCCGCCGAAGCCATCGCGCCGGGCGGCGCTATCGAGGAATTCGACATTCTAGGCCTGCTCCTGCGCTTAGTGGACAAATCGCTCGTGATGGTCGAGGAGGGGCCGAACGGCGAAACGCGCTATCGCCTGCTCGAAACCGTGCGTGACTACAGTCAGGGCCGTTTGTGGGAATCGGGCGACAGCGAGTCAACGCGCGGGCGGCATCGCGACTGGTATCTCGCCCTGTCGGAAACGACGGAGCCGCTGCTGCAATCGCCGGAACAGGCCGTCTGGCTCGACCGCCTGGAGCTGGAACATGACAACCTGCGGGCCGCGCTGCATTGGACGGAAGACGCCGAAACGCGCCTGCGAATCGCTGGCCCGCTGTGGCGGTTCTGGTACGTGCGCGGGCATCTCAGCGAGGGGCGCGAATGGCTGGAAAGCGCGGCGGAAGCGACCGAGGTTTCGGCCCCCGTCCGCGCCAAAGCCCTCAACGGCGCGGGCGTGCTGGCAATGACGCAGGGCGATTTCGAAGCCGCGCGCCACCGGTACAAATCTGTTCTTGCTCTGCGGGAGTCGCTGGGCGACGCCGCTGGCATTGCCCGCGCCCACAACAATCTCGGCCTGCTGGCGCTGGAGCAGGGCGACTACGAGACGGCGCGCGTTCATCTGGAAACCGCGCTTGCAATCAAGCATGACCTGGGCGATACGGCAGGGTGCGCGGTCACGTTAATAAACTTGGGAAACAATGAAACCGAATTGGGCCGCTATGCCGAAGCGCAATCTCGTTTTGAGCAAAGCCTTGTCATCTGGCGGCAACAACAGCATACATTTAACATTGCCATTTCCCTCTACAACTTGGGCGAGGTTCTGTTTCGGCAACAAAAACTAGGCGCGGCCCGTGATTGCTTTACGGAGGGTCTGCAATTGCAACAGACGCTGAAACATCGGGGGACGATTGCTTATGCGCTTGTAGGGCTGGCAAGTATAGCTGTCGAAGAGCGTGACCCCATTCGCGCCGCGCATTTGTTTGGCGCGGCGGAAGCGGCGCGAGAGGCGGTCGCCGCACCGCTGCCTGCCAGCGCCCGCGAACAGTATGAGCGCAGCGTGGCGCAGACACGAACGGCGCTGGGCGAGGCGCAGTTCGCTGAAGCCTGGTCTGAGGGCAGGCGAATGCCGCTGGAAAAAGCAATTGAGAAAGCGCTGCAAGCGACAGAGGCAGGCGGTTGAAGTGACGGTCATCTTTTGCTGGACAACGGAAACCGCCGCTTTTCCGCCTGAAGTTCTCAGGCCTGAATTAGAGGCTTTTGTTTTTCCCTGCTATTGACGCCGCTTCTCGTTCCGTGTTAGACTACGTCGGGCAAAAATGCCTCCGCGTCTCCCGCAACATTGTGTCAACCGCCTTGCCTTTGCAAAGATAACAAGGACAATCATGGACAACCCCCACTCAGATGCAGTACACCCCCTTCCCGATGACGTCGCCCTGAACCCGAACACAATTATCGGCGGTTCCTCGACGAGTTGCAGCGTTGCGCTGAATGAAACCGTCGTCGCCGATACGCAGGTTCACCTCAGCACAGATCGGCCCAACCTGTTTTCCACCTTCCCGCCAACGGCGACGGTTCTTGCGGGCAATTCCGACACCACGCCGGTAACAGTGACGACGAAAGCGGTCAGCCAGTCCGTGACGCCCACTATTTTCGGCACGCTCAACGGCGGAACCGCCTCCGCCTCGCTCACGATCAACCCGGCAGGCCAGCCGCATCAGGCTCCGCCGCCCACGCAAGAAGGCGGGCCGACTGTAACGCATGAGGCCACGCTCACGGAAGAAATGTACGACGATGGCACGGTCATCATCTCGCAGACCGATACCGTCATTGTCACCGGAGACGAAGGCGAAACCGCTGGCAGTTGATTGTCTTCGCCGCGCCCTCGCTTCGGTTTCGCCTCCGCATTAAAAAGGGAACCAGTGAAATCGAAGCGAGGACGCGGCGTTCTTTCGAGGAAAGCAAGAACAAAGATGCAAGCAAGACGCCGGGCGATTGGCGGGAGGCTGGCCCTGCTCGGAATGCTGTTCGCGATGGGCGCGGTCGAAATTGGGGCCGCGCCGTCTCCAATGCCGCAAGGCAAAAACGAAAGTAAAACGCGATTCGTCGTGTATGGGGATACGCGCGACGGTCACGCGATGCACCGCAAAATCGTCGCCTTAATTCTGGCGCAGAAGCCCGCTTTCGTGCTGCAAACCGGCGACCTGGTGCATTACGGCCCGGACGCCGGGTTGTGGAAAATCTACGACGACATCACGGGCGCGATGCGCCGCGCTCTGCCGGTCTACCCGGCGCGCGGCAACCACGACGTGGGCGGAACCGGGTACGAGGCGCGCGTCACGAGCGCGTTCACGTCGGGCAACCGATTGTACTATTCGTTCACGCGGGGGCCGTATCATTTCGTGTCCGTAGACAGTTTCTCGCCGCACGCGCCCGGCAGTCCGCAATATGTCTGGCTGGCGCAGGATTTGGCGCAGGCCCAAAAGAAGGGCCAGCCGACCTTCGTGTATTTTCACGTCCCGCCCTACTCCATCGGCACGCACGGCAGCAGCGAGGACGCTCAGACAACGCTCTGCCCCCTGTTCGTCAAATATCAGGTCGCCCTGGTTTTCAACGGCCACGACCACCTGTATTATCGCACCCGGCGCAACGGCGTTTCGTATGTCGTGACCGGCGGCGGCGGCGCTCCACTATATCCGGCGCATCCCGATCGGGGCGCGATTGCGGGCGACAAGTGGGAAAGCGTCAACCACATCGTCGTCTGCGACCTGCGCGGCGAGACGCTGACGGGAACCGTCCTGCGGGCCGACGGTTCCCTGTTGGAGCGCTTCGCCATCGCCTTGAAATCCCCGCCGACCGAATAACCGGGCCGCATCGCAGCAGGGCGGCGGCGGAATGCATTTCGCCGCCGCCCTGCCGCGGGAAACTACAAA
>JBBRNU010000410.1:0-4779 GCA_038230115.1 Chthonomonadales bacterium
CGTTTCTGGTCGCTCCTGGCAAAGGCGAACTTTTTGCCTGATGGCAGCGTGGCGAACTATACTCCTGTTCGCAGCGACAATCCGATCCAGGAATTGATAACGGATGCGGAGCAGTTCACGGCGGACGTAGAGCGGTTCAAACAGATCGCAACGGAAACAAATGACGATAGTCTGTTGCTTTTGTTAAACACTGTTACGAATGTTATCCATGCTATCTCAACATTTCTCAGCGTCATACGGTTCTCGCAAAGCAGAGACAGCGTTGCTGCTTATTTGGGTTATTATCCGCCCTTGTCTGTTTTCACCCACAAGGGACGTTCCCTCCACACGCCGCCGTCAATGGCGGCCTACGTTTTCGGTCTTCATGCTGCGGTCTGGCATCAACTCGGCGATATGCGCCGCCGGGACGAAATGCTGGCGGAGATGGCGCGCTTGTATGTACTGGCTGATGACCGCATTGGGCAGGCGTGGACAGCGGTGATGCGCGGCGACTGTTTTGTCGCCAACTTTTCAACCCCAGACGTGTGGAATTTGCATTTGAACATCGGCGCTTTGGGAAGCGGCGTCGGTCAGGATCATACACGAAGCATGGAAGTCGCCGTATCAGAGGCGGATCACGTCGCCGCCGCTATTCACTACCGCGAAGCGGAACGCCTATATGTGGTAACCGACAGCCAACGCGGATTGGCAGCCGTGCAGCTGCGTTACGGCTATCTGGCCTGGCTGCATCAGGATTACACGACAGTGGCGCGTCACGCGCAGCAGGCCGAGCGTCACTTTCAGCAGGCTGGCGATTGGCGCGGCGTTCACCTGGCCCGCGCCCATGCGCTTGCGGCAGCCATCGGGGAAAATCCTTTTGGCCTTGCCGCCAGCGAAGCCATTGCCGCCGAGATTGGCGAATGGGGCCGCGCTTCGGGAAGCCAGAGTTACGCTATCGGTCTCGGCTATTTTCTGTTGCGCGTCGGACGCTTGTGGATTTGGAACGGCGAATATGAACGCGCCTTAATTTGCTGCCGCATGACAGAAATCCTCGCCGCCACGCTGGATGATGTCGGTTTATGCCTTGCCGCTCTGTTCGATCAAGGCGAAGTGGAGCATCTTCTGGGCGAATATGAGGCCGAGCAGGACACCTATGCCCGCGCGTGGCAGATTTATCGCGCCGCTTTCGGAACTGCCAACCTCTCCGACGCTAATTTGCTCATTCGCGCTCAGACATTGGTCAACCTCTGGCTCATCTATGGCGGCAATCGCGACACGCGAGGAATGCGTTCCGTACTAAAACGCATCAAACGCTGGCTGCGCGATGCCAAAATTTTCATTGCCATGTCTTCTGCAAACGATTGCCAACTGACGACCATAAAGCAAATTGCCATTGCGGAGCGCTTGCAGTCTGGCCCGATCGAAATCAAAATGTGTGTTGGTCAGCGTTTGCTGTGGTTGGGAAAGGCAACCCGTGCGGATGTCGTCTTCGATCAGGCGCTAGAGTTGGCGCGTCAATTAACGCCCACGCCCCTCGATAGCGACCCGGCAGCGCGGTACGAGGCGATAAGTTGGGCGTATCGCCGCGACTATGACCGGGCGGCGGTAATCTATCGGGAATATGCCCAACGCCGGTTACAGGCGCTGGCAAACGCCGTCAATGCCGCTTCTTCCCACTCTTTACAGGATATAGCGCTGCAGCAAATCGAGTATTTCTGGGAGCAAGGAGCCTCGACGTTTACGAATTTGAAACAATACTCTGACGCTCTGAACTGCCTCGAACAGCGCGGCAGGCTCGCGGGCGGCTTGGAATGGATTGACAAAGAGGAAAAACCATACGAAGAATTAGGACGGTGCGGCGAGGTTTTCGAGGGTCTGGATCAACTGGCGCTGGCTATGCATTTTTATGATCAGGCGCTTACCGTCTACGAGGAGCGATACGCACGGTTGCTGCGCGACGAGACGAAGCTCGCCTTCATGGACCCGGATGTTCGCGCACAGTACCTTCATGCCGCCCGCACCGGCCTGAAGATATTGTCGCAGGGTTTGCCCTCGGGACGATTTCACGAAAACATGGTGGCAAAAACATTCGGCTACATTGAGCGCATGAAAAATCCCGTCCTGCTCGATCTGTTGGAGGTCAGGCGGCAATTCGCCCGCATCGCCCCGAAACACCACGCTCTGATTGGGCAGTGGTACGAAGCCTGCGGGGAGCGGGCCGCGCTGCAAAAGGATATTACCCTGTCCAGGAGTTTGTTTCCCACGCAGAAACGTCAGGAGTTGGCAAATCGCAGCGACGAAATTCGCCGCCTTGAAGACGATCTGGCCCAGCGTATCCCCAATTTCTCTACGCTGGCAAGCCGCGCCAGTGTCATGCCTTTCGAGCGCGTGAAGAATTCGCTGTCGGAGGACACGGCCATCGTGCAGTACCTGCATTTCGGCGATGACCTTATTATTATGGTGACAACCCGGCAGCAAGGTTTACAGTGGTTCCATACAGAAAAGTGGAGCCGAGAACTGGCGCGTGAGATCAAAGCCTTCCATGCGGAATGCAGCGCTCACGATCCCGTGAATTTAGCTTCCTACCCGCCAAGCGCCGCGCCGCTGGGCGAACTGCTGCTCAATTCTATCGCCCCAATACTGGAATCCTGCTCTCATGTCGTTTTCGTGCCGTTCGGCGAGTTTCACCAACTGCCGTTCGCCGCCCTGCTCTGGAACGGACAACCACTGGTAAAAACGCACAGCATTTCCTATCTGCCTTCCGTTAGTCTGTTGCAATACGTCGCGGGGCCAGCAAAACGCTTCGCGGAGGAAAGTGTGCTTGCTGTCGGCGTAGCCTTTGAGGAAGAAGCGGAAATTGTCGCTGGCATCGCGTCGCGTTCCGCGCTGTTGACCGATCAAGAAGCCACGCTTGAGGCCGTTCTGGAACAATTGCCGCGTCATGCCTTCGTGCATCTTTCCGCACACGGTCATTGGATTGCGGCAAACCCATTGCGCTCCCACATCGAACTGACAAACGGAGCGAAACTCACGATTTCCAAGCTGCGTTCCATTTTCACGGAAACAGAACTGGCAACCCTCAGCGCGTGCAGCACAGCGCTTGGCGAAAGCGCTGGCGGGGACGAGCAATTGGGCTTGATCCGCGCCTTTCTTTCCGCGGGAGCCAGATCGGTGATCGCGCCGCAGTGGGATCAGGGTTCCAATCCAACCGCGCTGCTCATGAAGCGCTTTTACGAAACACTCCGTGATACGTCCGCCAGCAAAGCCGATGCGTTACGTCAGGTTCAACTTTATGTGATGAATGCTACCAATCAAGAATTGATAATTGGATTAAGGGAGGCTGGTCTGATGAAACGCCAGGGGGCGGAGCCATATCCCCTTCCAATGAGCAACAGTTTCGCCCACCCTTTTTATTGGGCGGGCTGGATGCTGGTAGGCAACTGGGAATAATGCGAACTTCTTTTTGACAGTTCCTGCGGCGTAAAAAACGTTCACGCGATGGCGAAGTCGGTGAATTGACGCTGGTTCGGCGGGTGGAAGCCCATGACGATGTCGTGCTTGGGGATGCCTGCGTCCAGCAGGTCGTCCACCAGCGCGAGGTCGGTTCCGTCGTGCTCCAGATATACTTTGCCGTTGATCAAGTCAACGTGAAACAGCGTGCCGTGAATGCGCCTACGGTCTTTCCAGCCGATCTGCAACACCTGATAATGGCCGTTGGCGTCGTCCAGCGTGATTTCCGTGCGAATGCCTTCCTCTTCGGGAATGTATTCCGCCAGACTCCGCATCGCCTGCTTGATGATTTCGCGATACCGCTCTATTCGATCCATCTTTCCAATACCTCCTCCGCCGGGTTGTACAACGCCAGTTTCAGACTTTGCTCCACGATGAATGCCTGCCCGTCTTTCTCGTCGAGGATTTCGCCGTAGGCTTCGACGGGCATGGCGAGAAATAACGTGCGCTCCGGGTCTCGGCTCGCCATCAGCAGACGATAAAACAAAAATTGTCCGACCGCAGCGTACAAATCGGTAACTCCCGACTTGCCGAGAAAACTCTTCACTTCGACCGCAATTTTTCGTCCGGCGCGTTCGGCTCCGAGCGGGGCTTCCGCGCCCAAGTCAACAAAGAGCGGGTCTCGGCGATATTCCAATTTATAGGGGTCGTGCGTAATTGTCCAGCCGTCTTTGATGAGCGCGTTTTTCACCGCGTCGTGGAACGCATCTTTTTTGGACATGGTTTTCCTCGCCGACCGTTTCTCGTTCCGCTTTCCTCTTCATGAATTGTAAGGGGAGAAGCGCGGAAAAGTCAAGCCGTGACAAACAGACAGCCCCGACTCGTGTGAGAACCGGGGCTGCCTGCATGACATTGGAAAAACGGGATCGCGTCGGGCGCGCACTACATGTCGTAGTCCATGCCGCCGCCCCCGCCGCCGTTGCCCGCCGCCTTCTTCTCCGGCTTCTCCACGACGAGCGTTTCCGTCGTCAGGATCAGGCTGGCAATCGAGGCCGCGTTCTGCAGAGCCGAGCGCGTCACCTTCACCGGGTCCACGACGCCCGCCGCGATCATGTCGCCGTATTCTTCCGTCGCCGCGTTGAAGCCCTGGCCCTTGGGAAGCGACTTCACTTTGTTGACGACGACCGAGCCTTCAAAGCCCGCGTTTTCGGCGATCTGGCGCAGCGGCTCTTCGAGAGCGCGGCGCACGATGGCGATGCCGTGCTGCTCGTCCGGGCCGCCGGGCAGGTTGTCCAGGGCCGACTGCACGTTCAGAAGCGTCACGCCGCCGCCGGGGACGATGCCCTCTTC
>JBBRNU010000411.1:0-4771 GCA_038230115.1 Chthonomonadales bacterium
ATGTAGAGGGGCTGGGGTGAGGTAAATTCAGCCCGCGCGCCAGACGAGCAGACTATAGCGACAGTGGGGGTGTAAAAGAGTGAAAGCGCGATGAGGCGAATGGAGCGAATGAAAACCACTGACAGCGACGCCCTGGCGTTCGCGCGCGAGGTCATGACGGTCGAGGCCGGGGCGATTGCGCGGGCGGCGGAGCGGCTTGGCCTGGAGTTTCAGGCCGCGCTCGACCTGCTCGAAGCGTGCGCGGGCAAAGTCGTTACCACCGGCGTCGGCAAATCGGGGCTGGCGGCGCGCAAGCTGGCGTCCACGCTCACCTCGGTCGGCTGCCCGGCGGTTTTCCTCCATCCCTCGGAAGCGATGCACGGCGATTTGGGCATCGTGAGCGGCGGCGATGTAGTGATCGCGCTTTCCAACAGCGGCGAAAGCGAGGAACTGTCAGCCATTCTGCCTGCGCTCGGCGCGCGAAAAGCCCAGTTGATCGCCATTGTTGGCAACCTGGAATCTACGCTCGCCCGCCGCGCCGACGTCGCTCTTGATGCCGCCATCGAGCGCGAAGCCTGCCCGCTGAACCTGGCCCCGACAACAAGCGTCGTGGTGGCGATGGCCCTGGGCGATGCGCTGGCGATGGCGCTGCAAAAACGGCGCGGGTTCGGCGAAGCGGATTACGCGCTCAACCATCCCGGCGGACGGCTGGGGCGGCGCCTGACGCTGAAAGTCCGGGACGTGATGCGCGTCGAGGGCGCGCGGGTTCCGCAGGTGCGACCGGACACGCCCTTAATGGACATTCTGTGCGAGATCAGCGAAAACGGCGTCGGGGGCGCGACCTGTGTGGCCGATGCGACCGGGGCGCTCGTGGGGATCATCACGGATTACGATGTCCGGCACGCTTTTCAGCGGCTCGGCCCGGCCTCGTTCGACGAAACCGCGCGCACGATCATGAACCCGAACCCCGCCGTCGTTTTAAGCCCCGATCAACTGGCCTATGACGCGCTCCTGCAAATGAAAGCCTCGCCCGAACACCCGTATTCCGTCGCCCCGGTCGTGGACGCGGCGGGCCGGTGCGCGGGAATGCTGCATGTTCACGATCTGGTCCGCGCCGGACTGTGAAGCCGGAACCCGCGATCTCCGAAACGCCGGTCGTCAACCCCGACGCCCCAACCGCGTCCGGCGCGACGCAAACCGACGCCGCAATCCTATCCGGCGCGGCTTCGTCCAACGATACTTCCGCCGACGCGCCGGGTCTGGCCGCCCTGACTCTCGCCGACGATCACGCCGACGCCGCGCCAGATTCGCCGCTGACTTCCCGCGTGCAAACCAGCGTGGGCTGGACTGCCGCTTCGACCCTCTCGGCGCAGTTCATGAGTCTGGTGCGCTCGATGGCCCTGGCGCGGCTGCTTTCGCTCGCCGACCTGGGCTTGTACGGCATGGCGCATTCGGTCACGGAAGCCCTGAGCGTGCTGACGAACGCCGGGATGGATCAGGCCGCGATTGTCCAGGAAGTCGAGGACGAGGCCGCCCTGAGCCGCTCGCTCGCCACGATCTGGTGGGCGGAATTGGGACGGCGAGTCGTTTTTACGTTTCTGGTTCTTCTGTGCGTGGTTCCCACGTCGCGCTTCTATCACGAGCCGCGCCTGCTCTGGATACTGCCGATCCTGAGCCTGAAGTGGCTGGTCGAGGGTTTCCAAAACATCGGGCTGATCCTGCTGCGGCGGCAGGTTCGCTTCGCCCGCGTGTTCTGGTTCGAGCAGACCAGCCTGTTTCTGTTCACCTTACTCTCGCTGGGGCTGGCGTGGCGGCTTCGCAGCGTGTGGGCGCTGGTTCTGGCGCAAGTCCTGCACAGCCTGGCCTGGGTCGCGCTTTCCTATCGCTTTCATCCGTTCCGGCCCCGGCTGAATTTCGACCGGGCGGTCTTTCGCAAAGCGTTCCACTTCGGCAAATACGTGTTCGTGATCGGCGTCGCCACCTATGTCCTGACGACTGCAGACAACATCGTCGTCGCCCGGCAGCTGGGCGCCAGCGTATTCGGGGCGTATTTTTACGCTTATGCGATTGCCAACATGTGTCTGGTGGCAGTGCGTGACATCATCAGCCGGGTGATGTTTCCCGCCTACGCGGAACTGGCGCGGCGGGGCGGAGCGCAGGTGCGGGGCGCGCTCACGCGCGTCTTTCGCGTCGGGGCGGGCCTGCTGGCGCTGATGGCCGCGCCGATGGCTTTGCTCGCCCCGGAACTGACGCGCCTGCTCTACGGGCCGAAGTGGACGGCGACGGGGCCGATGCTGCGCGCCCTGACGTGGGTCGGGTTGTTTCATGGCCTGACGCAGATGATGGCGTCGCTGCTGATCGGCCTGAGCCGCCCGGAACTCGACGCCCGCCCGAAAGTCGCCGAAGCCGTTCTGTTCGTCGTTCTGCTGACGCCCTTGACGGCGCGGTATGGCGTGACCGGGGCGGCCCTTGCGGGCGCGCTCGTTTATGGCTGGGCGTTTCTGGTCCGCCTGTGGCTGGTGAACCGTCTGGTTCCCGGCGTTATGCCGGGCCTGCTCGGCACGCTCGGCCTGGCGCTGACGGCGTGCGCGGCGGGCATCGGGTGCGGCGCGCTGGCGATCCATGCGCTGGACTCGCCGATAGCGCGCCTCGTCATCGGCGGCGCAGCGTCCACGCTTACCGTCGTTGTGTGCCTGCTCGCCTTCCTGCCCGCGCTGCGAAAAGAAGCGGCCAGCGCAGGTCGAATCGTGACGCGAAGGCGAGAACGGCAGGCGCAGGAACTCCCGAAATAATCCGCCCGCATCGTTCTGGCACGAGTCTTGCAACAGGGAGGGTTGACCTGGCGGGAAAGCGCAAGCATGGCAGTGACAGGCGGAGCGGAAAGCGCGGGACGGGTGACAGCAATCAGGGGGCGAAGCAAAACCGAACGAATTTGGCGGGCAATAACGCTGGTCGTCGCGTTGACGATGGCGGGCGCGGCGATTGCGGCGATCCACCGGACGGGGCAGCGCGGCTGGGCCATCGGACTGCTCCCCCTGCTGATTTTCGGGTGGCTGCGCCCGCGCGCCCTCCTGCTGTTCGCCCTCGCCCTCGCGCCCTTCACGACCAGCCTGACCAGCGGCGTGGTGACTCTGGCGCAGGACATGACCGACGCGGGCAACGAACTCGCGACCCGTAACGCGGTTGGGGCGAGTCTGGCGGACGTGGCGTTTCTGGCCGCGCTGCCGGGCGTGGCGCGCATGGCTCTGGCGCATCGCGACCGTCTGAAAACACGGTTATCCAATCCCCTGACCTGGCCCGTCGCGCTGTATCTGGCGGTCGGCCTGCTGAGTTTCGGCGCCAATCTGGGGCAGATGCACGGGCAGGCGGGATTGTATTTCGTCGGGTTTCTGCGAACCGCGCAGGTGGTTGCCGCGCTGCCGGTCGCGTTCGCGCTGATGCCCTGGGACGCCCGCGCGCTGCAAAATCTGCTATTCGGGTATCTGCTTGGCGCGCTGATTCTGGCTCTGATGATCCTGACGGCGTTCGCCCTGGGCGTGCGCGGCGGCGTGTATATTCTGGGCATGGAAAAAAACAGCATGGGACTTGCCCTCGCGTTGGCCGTTCTCGCCGCTGTCGCCGCGCTGGGCCGGGATCAAGTTCTTGCGCCTGATTCAACGTTTGCGCGTGACCGTCAAATTTCGCACGCGCCTTTCGCAATCGGCGAACCGAGCGCGCCGCCTGCCGAAACCGGGGCGACGGTTCTGATCGCTGAGGTGAGGGCAGGCGTTCCGTGCGTTGAAATCGAGGCGAGCTTTTCTCGTGCGGCAATCGGATTGCCCTCGTGGTTTCTCGTGACGCTGATCGGCCTGACGGTCACCGCACTTGCCTGCACGCGCTCGCGGTCTTCGCTGCTATGCCTGGGCGTGGGGCTGGTCTATCTCGCCATTGCGCGCCGCGATTGGCGTCCGCTCGTCGCCATTGCGGGCGCGTCCCTGGTTCTGCTGCTGATCGTCATGCGGTTGAGTCCGGCCCGCGACCGCGCCTGGGTGACGAACGTTTCCGCTTCGGGCGTCAGCGCGGGCGAGCGCCTGCACAAAGCCCGCCTGAGCTGGCAGGCGTTTCGGCAGAACCCCGTTTTGGGCGACGGCTTCCGCGCGCGGCGCGATTTCCTGCCGCACAATCTCGAATTGACCCTGCTGGCGGAAAACGGATTGCTGGGAGTCGGGGTGTTTGCGTGGGCGGTCTGGGCGCAGGGACGCATTCTGCAAGCCGGGCGTCGGCGTTTCGCAGCCGACCCGCTGCGGGAATGGGTGTGTTTGTCCCTGTTCGCCGCGCTCCTTGCCGTCCTGACGCACGCGCAGTTCGACCCGTATTGGCGGCGCGGACCGCTGTGGGTTTCGTGGGCGGGCGCGGGCGTCGTAATCGCCTTGCTGTCGCGCCGCACGGACGAAACGGATGAAATGGCGAATGAATCGAACGAAGCGGCGGAGGAAAGCGAGGCTGCGCGGGCCGGAACGAACGTTATCGCATCGGAAATCCAGTCACCCGCCAATCTTCTCTGAACCATCCGCGCCATGAAAATCGTCACGGTTTCCCACAACGCCATGTCGCGCACGGCAGGACAGCCGCGAATGCACGCGCTGGCCGACTTGCCCGACGTGGATTTGACGGTTCTGGTTCCCGACCGCATGAATTTCTACGGACGCTGGGAAACTGCCGACCCGATTGCCGACCCAACATTTCGCTATGTCATTGGAAGGGCGCGATGGCAGCGTATTGCCGGGCAGTGGTACTTGCAGCATTATCCCTC
>JBBRNU010000412.1:0-4770 GCA_038230115.1 Chthonomonadales bacterium
AACGCCGCCCACGCGATCGGCGGGCCGGAACTGACCAAAGCCACCCTCAAAAGCGTGTTCGGGCTGGACGTGGACTATTACGCGACGATGGATTTGGACGGTTTTCAGAAGGCCGTGGATGCGTTTGGCGGCGTGGATTTGACGGTTCACAAAAACCTCGATTACGACGACAACTGGGCCAACCTGCACATTCACCTGAAACCGGGCTACCAGCACCTGAACGGCTACCGCGCGATGGGCTACGTGCGGATGCGGCATACCGACAGCGACCTGATGCGCGCCGAGCGCCAGCACGAATTCGTCGAGGCGCTGCGAGGCAAATTGGCGACGCCCGCAGCCATGATGAAAGCCCCGGACGTCTTGAACGCGATCATGGACAGCGTGAAAAGCGACATGACGCCCGATCAGATGATCACGCTCGCCAACTTCGCCCGGCAGGTTCCCAAATCAAGCATTCAGCTTGCCACGCTGCCCTCGACCGAAGGCCCGGTGTACGTTTACATCAACGTCAAGGAAAGCGAAGACACCCTTCGCAAAATGTTTTACGACAATAATCTGGTCGCGGTCAACATCAACGCCCCGGAACGCGCGACCGTCGCCAGTTTGGGACGGCGGCTGATGGGCGAGGGCGAGGGACGCCGTTCGCGGCGGCGCGGCGGGCGGGCCATTTCGCCGATGACGCCGCGCGACGACGATGGAATGCCCTTGACTTCGGACGCCGATACGCCGCTGGTGGACGACGCGGCGGGGTCTTCGGCTTCCGACACTCCCCCGGTCGCGCCCGTTGACGATCACAGCGGCATCGAAAGGGCGGGAACCGGCAGCGGAACCGTCGCACCGAAAGAGCGCGGCGACAAGGGCGAGACCGGCGGAGCGGGCGGCAAGGACGCGCCCGCGAAACCCGCCCCGGACAAGCCCGACAAAAAAGACGCTGGCGGGAATGTCAATCCAAACCCTGCCAGCCCGGAGACCAAGCCGGACGGCGGTGGCGGGCAGACGGGCGGCGCAGGCGCGACACGGGATGAAGTCGGCGCATGAACCGAAAAGGAAGCTGCGCGCGGCCTGCCCGGTTAATTTCGATGCTGCTCGCTTTACCGGCGTCGGCTTTGTCGGCGTGGGAAATGAGGCCGGAGCGAGAACAGGACAGCCGATGCGCTGCGTGATCGTGGTTCCAACCTATAACGAGGCCGAGAACATTGCGCCGCTGGCGGAACGGATCGCCTGCTTCGCCCCCGACGCGCACCTGCTGCTGATGGACGATGGCTCGCCAGACGGAACCGCCGACGTCGCCGAGACCCTGTTCGCGTCGCGCCCGGAATTTGCGCGCTATCGCGTCGTTCGCCGCTCCGGGCCGCGCGGGTTGGGCCGGGCCTATCGCGACGGGTTCCAGCGGGCGCTGGACGCCGGGTACGACCGGATTTTGCAGATGGACGCCGACCTTTCCCACGACCCGAAGCATTTGCCCGCGCTGCTGGAAGCCTGCCGCGAGGCCGATCTGGCGGTCGGGTCGCGGTATTGTCCGGGAGGGGGCGTGGAAAACTGGCCTGCGCGCCGTCGTTTGCTGTCGCGCTTCGCCTGCTGGTATGTGCAAAAGGTGGCGCGCATTCCCCTGGCCGACGCGACCGCCGGGTATCGCTGCTGGACGCGCCGCGCCCTGGAAGCCGTGCAATTGGCGACGCTGACCTCGGAAGGCTATTCGTTTCAGGTCGAGATGAGCCATCGCGCGCACCGGCAGGGAATGAAAATCCGGGAAACGCCGATAATTTTTACCGACCGGCAGTTCGGGCGCTCGAAAATATCGCGGGCCGTGCTGATCGAGTCCATGACGATGCCCTGGCGCTTGCGCTGGCGACCCTGGCAGCCGGAAGCGGCAACCGCAAAACCGGCGAACGCGGACATGGAAATGAAGCCGGAAGCGGAACTGCGCTGACGCGCTCGACCTCGAATCACTGAAATCCGCGCCAATCTCGCATTGCCGGTGCGCGTTCGGGCGGCGGACGAGGAAGCGGGCCGTTCGGTCTGAAGCGTTCGGGCCTGACGGGATTTTTTGTCCTATGGGACGACAGGCTGGCGCAGCCCGTTTCAAATCGCGACACAACGGCAGCCATGACGGATATTTCAAAACTATCGCCGGGCGACCCGCATTACATGGCTTACGTGGGGCCGCCCGCGCAGTACGATGTCATGGGGGCGACGCAGTTCAGCCTGCTGTGCGCCCTGGGGCTTCGCGCGCCGCACCGTCTGCTGGATTTCGGCTGCGGGTCGCTCCGCGCTGGGCGGCTGTTCCTCAGCTATCTGGATGCGGGCCGGTATTATGGCATCGAGCCGAACCGCTGGCTGATTGACGACGCCATCGAAAATCAGGTGGGCGCGGATTTGATTCGCCTCAAGCAGCCCGCCTTCGATTACAATGACCGCTTCGAGGCCGATGTTTTCGCCACGCGGTTCGATTTCATCCTCGCGCAGTCCATTTTCTCGCATACCGGCATTGATCTTCTGAGTCGGGGACTGCACAATTTCAGCGCGGCGCTGGAAGCGGACGGGCTGATCGCCGCCAGTTTCTTTATGGGACGCCCGGACGCGGCGACGCACGGGTGGGTTTACCCTTCCTGCGTGCCGCTGGACAGGCGCGTGATTACGCGCGTTGCGCGCGAGACGGGGCTGACGGCCCTGCCGATCCCCTGGTACAATCCCCGGCTGACGTGGTTTCTGTTCGCCAAAAACCCCGCCCGCCTTCCCTCGCCCGGCCAGCGGCGTAATCTGCGCGGCGCGATTGTATTCGGCCCGGAATTTCGATCCAGCTGGAGTCTGGAAGCGAAACTGAAAAAAGCGCTGATGGGAATTTTGTGGCGAACGCGCCCCGAACTGGCCCGAAGATTGACTCGCGTTTAGCGCGCCCGGCAATCTGACAGCAGGCAAACCGACCGCAGGCGAAACCGCAGCCCGTCGGCGCGAAACGACCCTCCGCCACGACGATGCGCCAAACCGCCTTGAACCACACGAAACGACGCGAAAAGGATACCGACCCCTTCATGAAACGCATTTACAATTTCAGCGCTGGCCCGGCGACGCTGCCGCTGGCCGTTTTGGAAGAGGCCAGCCGGGGCGTGCTGGAAATCAATAACGCCGGCATGTCCATCCTCGAAGTCAGCCATCGCGGCAAAGATTACGAGGCCATTCATTTCGACGCGAAAGAGCGCCTGCTGCGCGTCCTGGGGCTGTCGCCGGATACGTATACCGCGCTGTTTCTGGGCGGCGGGGCGAGCGCGCAGTTCGCCATGCTGCCGATGAATTTCCTGCGGCCCGGTCAGACCGCCGATTACGTCAATACGGGCGAGTGGGGCGTCAAGGCGATCAAAGAGGCCAAAAAGTTCGGGACGGTTCACGTGGCGGCGTCTTCGGAAGCGGACAAGTTCGCATATATTCCCAAAACGCTGGCGCTGACGCCGGGCGCGCAGTACGTTCACATCACGACCAACAACACCATCGAGGGAACGGAGTGGCCCGCGCTGCCGGATACGGGCGCGACGCCGCTGGTGGCCGACGCCTCGTCCGACATTCTGGCGCGCAGCCTGGATTATTCGCGCTTCCACCTGCTATACGCGGGCGCGCAGAAGAACGCCGGGCCGGCAGGCGTTACCCTGGTCATCGCGCGCAAGGACTTTCTGGAGCAGGGAAGCGACGACCTGCCCGCGATTTTCTCCTACAAAACGCACGCCAAAGCCGACTCGCTGTACAACACGCCGCCCGCGTTCGCGATTTATGTGGTCGGGCTGGTCTTGAAGTGGATCGAGGCGGAGGGCGGGCTGGCGGCGGTGGAGCGGCGCAACCGGGAAAAGGCCGGGCTGGTCTACGACACGCTCGACGCTTACCCCGACGTTTTCGAGCCGACCGTTCGGGAGCGGGCCGACCGCTCGCTGATGAACGTGACGTTTCGCCTGAGGGACGGGGAGCGCGAGAAGGCGTTTCTGGCCGGGGCGCAGGCGCGCGACATGGACGGTCTGAAGGGGCATCGCAGCATCGGCGGCTTCCGGGCCTCAATCTACAATGCGTTTCCTGTCGAGGGCTGCGCGGCGCTCGCCGAGTACCTGCGCGCGTTCGCGACCGGCGCAGCGTAAGTCCGGTTCAGGGGGCAGCGTCACAGAAAATCGTTGTCGAACGCGGGCGACAGACGGCGAAGAAATTCATTTCGTCGCTTGGCAGCCTCGCCTCCGTGCCATCGTGCTATAATGGCCTTATTTCCCGCCGCCTCTTGGCACACGAATTGGGGACGCCGTTTTTAGAGAAAGCTATGCAGACAATTACCGTTCAGGTCGCCATTCCCGACGCACTAGAAAAGAAGTTTACCGAGCGCGTCAAAACTCATGGCGGCGATCCCCTACGCTATGTTCAGGAGGCGGTCGCCAAAGACCTTGTTTCGATGGAAGACCCGGAGCGTCAGCGCCGCCTGGATGCCGTCTTTGAAGACATCCATACGAAGTACGGAGAAGCGCTGGGTAATCTTGCCAAATGACGCGCCGCTCACTTTTCTCACCGTCGAAGACGTAACGCGCCTGCACGACCTGTCCATTGCACGATATGGGGGCAGTTTCGGGGTCAGGGACGAAGGACTTCTTGCCAGCGCGGTCGCGATGCCGGGGCAGACCTTTGACGGAGCCTTCCTGCTCTGCCGTAGTGGTTGTTTGCGTGGTCTCCTGTCGCCTTCATTTTGTCCCCGATCCGCTCTGCACAATCAATGGGGCTTGAACCGAAATTCGACTTCGTCGCTCG
>JBBRNU010000413.1:0-4753 GCA_038230115.1 Chthonomonadales bacterium
ATATGGTCGGCATGGGGATGCGTCAGCAGCAGGGCGTCAATGCGGTTGACGCCCTCACTTTGTAAAAACGGAACCACAACGCGCTGGCCCTGATTGTCGCCGCCGTCGCGCGCGACGCCGCCGGTATCCACGACGACAACTTTGCCCGAAGGCGTTTCGATAACCAGGCTGTCGCCCTGCCCGACATCCAGAAACGTGACGCGCAGAATGGGAGATTGGGAGCGGCGATACGAAGCCGCGCCAATAAGCAGCAGGTTGGCGCAGAGGATAAAGAAGAGAAGACGACGGGCGTTTTGCTTGGTCATGGCTTTTTCGTGCTGCTATCAGGGCGCGAGTTTCACGTCGGGTTCAGACAGAGCGGAGCCGGGCATAGTCGGTTCGAGCAAGGGACGCGCGGCAGGGCGAGCGTAGTAAATCGCGCCGCCCCAGAGCAGGGCATAATAGGCGCACATCAAGGGGATCGACGGCGCGGGGACGTTCAAGCTGGCAAACGGCAGACCGGCGCAGGCGTGAATCATGCCTATCAAAATCGCGAGCAGGGCGTTTACCGGCAGATACAGCAGCAGGGGCAGGACGGGAACGGCTTGTAAGGGAACGGCGAGAAAACCGAGCGCGAGCAGAAGCGGAACTGTCCAGACGACGAGCGTGTTGGCGACAACGCCGATGAACGAAAGGTCGTGAAAATAATAGGCGACGAGGGGCATGGCTCCAGCCTGCGCCGCCAAAGCGAGAACGAAATATTCTCCGGCGCGATGCGCCAGAACGCGCAATAGCGGGGATTGCGGCGGGCGTATGGGAATCCTCTGGCGCAGGGCGGGGCCAAGCGTGTCGGCGAGCGGCAGCAGGAGAATAATCGTGAGTACGGTCGCGAACGAGAGTTGAAAGCCGGGATCGAAGAGCGTGCGCGGGTTGAGGAGCAAAAGGATCAAAGCCGCCTGGAAAAGCGTGTTGATCGGGTCGGGTTCGCGCTCCAGCAGAATGCCGATCAGGGCCACGCTCGCCATGATTGCGGCGCGAACGACCGACGCGCGCTCGCCCGCCATGAGCGCGTACATCGGCAGGGCGAGCAGAACCAGAGCGATGGCGACGCGGCGGGGCAGACGCGCCAGCCGCAGGCCCGCCAGCAGCAAAACCACGAGCATTCCGACGTGCAGACCGGCGGTCGAAATAATGTGGGCCGTGCCGGTGCGCTTGAAATCTTCACGAAGCGGCGGGGGGATTTCATTGCGGGCGCCGAGCAGGACGGCGTTGAGAACGGCGGCGCGCTCCGACGAAAGATGACCGCGCGGGGCCAGCAACGTCCAACGCTGCAAGATCGCGGCGAGTCGGCGCGGGAAGTCGGCGAGCGCGCCGGTCGGAGCGATGACAAACCAATCTTCCGGGCGGCGCGCAATAAGCAGGGCGTAGATTCCCTGCCGCGCCAGTCGCGCCCGGCTGTCGAACGCGCCGGGATTGCGCGGCAGTTCGGGAAACGCCAGTCTGCCGCGCACAACTATCAAATCGCCGCAACGGGGAAGCGAAATTTTTGCCCTCTCCTGTGCGTCGTTTGTCTCCTTGTTAGCGGTCGTATCAAGGGCGTTCTCAAGGAAAAACGGCAGCGACGCCTGCACGACGCCGGAAGCGGAACGGAACTCAGCAGGCATTTGCAAGGCGAGCGGTTCCCAACGGACGGTTTCAACCGCGAGAACAAAACGAATGCGCGTTTTTTCCGCATCGTCGGGCCGATTAGAGGGAAGTTCCGGCTCATTTTGTACGACGCCTGTCACCGTAACGTAGTTAGGCGCGAGACGGCTCACATCGCTGAGAAGGACAACCATGTTCATCCAGCACAAGACCGCGCCGAACAGCGCCCACGTCAGTGTCAGGACGACATTACGCCAATAGATTTTACGGGTGAGGGCGAAAAAGGCGAGCGCGACGAGCCAGCCCAGAAGTGGCAACAGGAGCAGCCAGCGGGCAGGCGGAAACGTCAGGAGCGGGGCGGCGTTTGCCGCACAGCCGATCCCGACAGCGAAGGCGATGGTAGGGGCTACGAGCGGGCGGGCGGGCAGCATGAGACTATTGTAGCGCTATGGCCGCACAAGGTCAAGCCCGCCTGGTTGAAATCATTAGAATCGGCTGAAATCGCGGGTCAATTTAATTCAAATCATCGTCAGCGGCAGAGGCGGCAGACCGGGCAGAGGGGATAATCCGTGTTATGGGGAGCCTGACAGCGGCGGCAGAGATGATAGCCGTTTTCCAGTTTCCAGTGGCGCATTTTGGCTTCAATCGCGAGGCAGTTGGCGATTTTGGCGCGCACGACATCGTTTTCCACCGTGTGCAGATCGTGCAGCAGGCCGCGTAGTTCGGCTTTCTCTTCGGGTTCGAGAACGATGGCGGCGAGTTCGTCGGGAGCGGGCAGACTGGACGCGGCGACGGTTTCGACGGGCGCGACGCCCTGCGCCCGAAAAATAATATCGGTGATGATTTTGCCGCCGAGCAGCCGGTTCAGGCCCAGCAGCAGGCGCGATTTGTGCAGGTTGAGTTCGTGCGACCAGACCGAACTTTTGGTACGCACGAACAGAATGCCGTCGCGCACCGATTCGGCCTGCGTCGCGGCGGCGGCCTGCGCCCCGACCACGCGGGGCCAATAGGCGAGCGCAAGGCTGGCCCGCACCTGCGCGCCGCTGTCCATGCGCCCGATAACCGCCATGAGCGCGCCCGCAATCGAGCTGCCGCCGCGCATCATGCGGGGCCGACCGGGGGGCGGCGCATTGCCTTCGTCGTTCGGGCGGGGCGAAGACGGCTGCGGCGTTTGCAGCAGGGTCTGGCGCGGCTTCTGGTTGGGAACGGGCGCGACGGGCCGGTCAATTCGCAGATAAGGGCGCGAACCGGGGGGCGGAACCGGGCGCGGCGGCGCGCTTGAAGACGCCGGGTTGGAAGCCGGATTATTTCGGACGTCGGGCTTTTCGTTTGGCATCGGGTGGACGCTCGGTTTCGACTTCGACGGAAGATTGCGCCTGCAACGGCGGCGGATCGGATGACTGGGATTGGGCCGAAGGCGATTCGGACGACTCCGATTGAGATAATTGAGATAAATGAGACGGGTCGGATGGTTCCGAGGGCGGCGGTTCCGGCTGCGGCTTTTCGGGCGGCGCGGGTTCCATTTCCAGATTTTCTTTTGGGCCTGCTATGCGTTCGTTTATGAATTCCGCCGGTTCCGCTTTTCCCTCTTTTACTTCTTCCGTCGCTTCTATGGTTTCTTCTACGGGCCGGTCGAGGCGTTCGTGGCGTTCGGAATGCACGGTTCCGGCGACGACGCGAAAGATGGCGGCCTGCGCGAGCGTGTCGGGCGGAAACGCGCGCAGGCTGGTGCAGGTGAGAAACGTCTGGCCGCGCCCGCGAATCCAGTCCAGCAGATGCCCCCGGCGCGTGTCATCGAGGTCGCTCATCACGTCGTCGAGAAGCAGAACCGGCATTTCCCCGACGTAGTCCTCGATCAAGCGGTGTTCTGCGAGCTTCACGGCGAGCGCGACGGTGCGCTGCTGGCCCTGCGAGCCATACACGCGGGCGTCGCTGCCGTTGATCGCGAAACACAGGTCGTCGCGCTGCGGGCCGATCAGCGTGGTTCCCCTGCGCGCCTCGTCTTCGGCGATTGCGGCCAGTTGTCGGCGAAACGCGCCGGCAATCCTCTCCGTGCCGCTCAGGGCCGATTCCGCGTCATCGGCGGGCGCGTCGCCGCCCATCGCTTTGCTGTCGTCGCCGGGGTCGTTTTCGCTTTCGCGGCGGGCCTGAGCGAGATAGCCCTGCTCCCGCGACGACTCGCGCACGGCGTCGGGAACGGCTTCCGCCGGGCGCGGCGCAACGGGCGAAACCATCACGTCGGGCAGAACGACGCTCGGCAGGTAGCGCACTTCCAGCCGCTCGCAGCCGTCGGTCAACTGCTGGTGTATCTGGTCGGCAAGCGGGGCCAGACGCTCCACGTAAAAGCGGCGTTTTTCATAAATCGGGGCGCCGTGAATGACCAGCTGCTCGTTCCAAGCGTCGAGTCCGCTTTCCGCCCTGCCGCGAGGCCGGTCGCGCAGGTCGCGCAAAAGCCGGTTGCGCTGCTCCAGGGCGCGCTTGTAATGCCCCAGGTCGTAGACGTAGCGCGGGCTGATCTGCGAGATTTCAATGTTGAGATAGTGGCGGCGGTCGGACGGCTCGCCGATCACGATAGCCAGGTCAATCGCCCCGAAAAAAACCGCGTTGAACTGGCCCAGCAAATCAATGACGCGGGGCCGCTTCAAGCCGTTCACACGCACCGATTTTTTGTCGGTCTGAAAAATCGAGACTTGCAGTTCGGCCTCGCCTTCGCGCTCGCGCTCGACCTCGGCGGTGACATGGGCCACCTCCGCCTCGCGAAAGATGAGTTCCGACTCGCGCCCGGCGCGCAGCGAGCGCGTGGTCGCCAGAAGCGAAATCGCTTCCAGGACGTTGCTTTTGCCCTGCGCGTTGGCTCCGTGCAGAATGTTCAGCCCGTCGCCCGGCGTCAGCGCCAGATCGCGGTAGTTGCGAAAGCCGGTCAGGTTCAGCAGACGAACGCGCATGGAGCTCCCCGACCGGCGACAGAATGCGCCGAAACGCTGCGGACTCTGTGGCTGTGACGCGCCGAAACGCTTGCGCCGTCAATGCCTGCAAGTCCGAAGACCGGGCCATCGGCAGGACGGGATTTGCGCGTCTCCCGCCGCGTTTCGGACAGAGAGAACGAAAAAGTTTTCAACAGAGTTTTCAA
>JBBRNU010000414.1:0-4753 GCA_038230115.1 Chthonomonadales bacterium
CCGGTTCCCAGCAACGCGTTGCCATACGCTTCGTGAGCGGCAGGATTGGTCGAAGCAAGATGAATAGCGCGTTCCGTCAGTGGCAACGCGGCGGCGGCGTGACTGCCATCGGAAAGCGCGTTCGCAGCCTCGATGAGGGCGGGCGGCGCGTCCGGCGCGCAGCGCAGCGCAGTCGCATAGTTTCGCAGGCTGCCGCCCACGTCGCCGCGCAGACCGAGCAGACGCCCCATGCGCCGGTGCAGTTCGCTCGACCTGGGATTGACCCGAAGCGCCTGCATCAGCACACTGTATTCATCCGCGCCCTGCTGCCGACGCTGATATTCCTGCTGCCAACGGCCTGCCTCTGCCGTATTACCCTGCCCGCGCGCAATTTGCGCCAGCAGCCGCGGCGCGGCGGAGTCGTTCGGGTCGCGCTCGGCGGCGATCTTCAGCGGAGCATTTGCCGCTTCCTTCTGTCCGTTACGCTCCAGCGCGCGTCCCAGCAGCAATTGTCCTTCGGCGTCCGGCGCGTCCAGCTGAACTGCCAACTGCGTCTCCTGCAAAGCCATTCGCAGGTCGGCGGCCTCGTTTGATGCCAACAGCCAGCGCGCATAGCTGCGATGCACGTTCGCCAGACGCGGGGCGAGGCGGGCAGCGGCAGCGTATTCGCGCCGCGCCCCGTCCGGCTGGTTGGCCCGCTCCAGCAGCGAGGCGTACATTAAATGATCGTTGGCGCTGTCGGGAAGCAGCGCGAGCGCCTTTGCTTCTGACTCGCGCGCTTCCTGCAGATTATTGAGCGCTTCCTGCGACCCGGCGAGAAACGACCAGGCCTCTCCCTGCTGGCTGTCGAGCGTAACGCTCTGCCGGAACTCCTCGCTCGCCCGCTGCATGGAACGCTGCGTGAAGTAAAATTTGCCCAGCAGCAGATGCGCGGCAGCCGATTTCGGGTGTGTGCCGGCAAACTGTTTGAGCTGCCCGAAGGCCGCGGTCGTTAGGCCGCTGCCGAGCAGGGCTTTTGTCCATTCGTCCCGCAAACGAGGCGCGTCGGGATCGAGGGTGACCGCGCGCCGCAAAACTGGATCGGCCAGTTCGTGCCTGCCCTGTTGGTTCAGGCGCAAACCAAAATAATAGAGCAAATCGGGGTTGTTGACGCGCTCCAGGTCGGAGCCTGCTTCACGCTGAAGATTGGTGAGAGACATTTGCGACAGCCGCCGTTCTTGATAGGTCGCGCTGTGCAGGTAACTGTACAAACCCGCCGCGCTCATTATGGCGAGCAGACACAGCAGAGCAGGCCAGCGAACCGAATTGCGGGTTCGCGGCCTGTCTGACGGGGATAAGGCAGGGGAAGAAGGAGCGGCGTTTACCGCCCCCTTGTCATTTCGGTTCATAACGGTGTAGCGGTAACATCAATGTCGCGCGCGACACGTTAGTTGTGGTTGTGGAAGTAGTCGGTCGCCTGACCATCGCCAACCTTGGACTTCAGCACGTCGCCGCGCAACGATTTGGCGTGACCGTCCGCGAAGGCCGCGTTGAAGCTGCCGAAGTGACGGGATATCGGGCGTCGCGCGTTGTTGCGGCACTCGCCCCAGTCCTCGCCGTTGGTGATGCCGAAGTCCCAGTCAATCGCGCCGCTTTCCTTCCAGACGGCGGGGTTGAACCGGAACGGGCCGTTGTCCGCCGTGCCGCCGGGGCAGGATGTCCAACCCGGCGAACCGTCGCCAAAATAAGGGTCGGCAGCCTTATTCGCCGCAAGCGTTCCATTCGGATCGCCGACCGTTCCCGCATCGCAGAAAGCGACCAGGTTGGAGGTCTGAATGATAGAGGCCGCTTTGGTTCCGGGGAAAGCGGCTTCGTCGTTACTCCAACCGCATAGGTTGCCGTTGGCGTTGTAGCCGTAAGAGGTGGCGCCGTAGCTCGGCCCCGCAGGCTTGTCAGGACAGCTGAAAACGCCGTTGCCATTATTGGCCTGCGCGTCGTACCAGGGCGTAGGGTTGGCGGCAGTGGGATCGGTTTTGTAGTATTTCTGGATGTAAGCCTGCAGCGTGTTGCGCCACATGGACTTGCCACTGTCTTTCGATCCCCAGCCGCAGGGGAACGACTCGTCGTAATCCTGCACGTACATGTTCATTGCCGTCCCCAACTGCTTGAGGTTGGAGATGCAGGAGATGGCCCTCGCGCGCTCACGGGCCTGGGCGAAAACGGGGAAGAGAATGGCGGCGAGAATCGCGATGATGGCGATGACGACGAGCAACTCGATGAGAGTGAAGCCCTTGCTTCTTCGCATTACGTCAATCCTTTCTTAAGAAAGATAAGTTCTGTTCGGGACGGGTCGGCGTCGGCGAACCGGGAGATGAACGGCGTTTAGAAAAAGCGGTTAAAAAAACCGTTCCGACCATCTGTTTAACGGCGGGGAGCCGTCAAAAATGAAAATCGCCTTGAATGCCTGAACAAGGCGGCGTGCAAACGAGATTGAAAAGAGACCGACGAATGGAAAGCGCAATCGTTCCGACGCAGTAGGCTCATATTAACACAATGCCGCTAGTCTGTCAATATCAAAACCCGCGATTTGTGAATATTTTTTAAGGTTTGCAGTCTTGATTTCAACAAGGGTGGCGCGGCGGGGGGATTCACTTCGCTTTTTGCAGCCTGATTGCGCGCATTTTTTCTGCGATAGGAATTCTGCGGGAGGCGAATTCTTGCAAGCGCTAAACGGGGTTGGAGCAGAGACGAAGACGACGCGGGCCGCTTTTAATTCTAAAAATGCGCGGCCAGCCTCGGTCACGCAGGGCATTAATTATCGGGTTCGATTTTCGCTTGGCCGCGCCGCTTGGCCGCTTTTTCCTTCGCGACGAGGGCGTCGTACCGACCGTACATCATGTCGCGGCCATGCCCGCCCGTCACCGAGTCGAGCCACTGTTGATCGTCCTGCGACAGGCTTTCGTAATCGCCCCGCGCCTGCTTCGCCAGGACGTCAATCCGCTTGGTAGCGGCGTCAGGGTGAGAGATATAGTCGCCTTCATACTGCCGCTTTTGCTCCGGGGTCATCTGAGCCGGGACGAGCGCGGGCGCCTTCGACGACGCGCTTGCCGGGTCTGGCGTGGCAACGACGGGTTTGGGGGCCGAACGGTTGACGAACACAACCAGCAGAACCAGCCCGACAACGATGGCGACGAGGAAAAGGCGCAGTTCGCCCGGCTCGGCGTTGCCATAAGACGGAGATTCCATAGACGTTGACATTCCTCGCCGCCCCCGCTCTGGCAGGCGCAGTTTGCATCCCGAAAATTTGAAAAAATCGAAAGAAAGGTTACGTCTGGCATGATAAACCAGGAAGGCCGATTCTGTCAAGACGTGTTTTGCGGAGAAGCGAGGGAACAAACCGCTTTGCGACGCTATTGGGGCCGGTACGCTTTGAACGCCGCTTCCAGTTGGGGCAGAAGCGTCTCTTTGTCGACCGGCTTGACCACATAACCGCAGGCGCCGACCTGCCGGGCCTGATCCCGGTAGCGTTCGTCGGAAAAAGCGGTCAGCATCACGATACAGACGCTTCGCTCCGCCAGAATACGCCGGGCGGCTTCCAGACCGTCATACGCGCCGGGCATTTGTATGTCCATCAGCACGAGGTCGGGCTGTTCGCGAAGAATGACCGCCACGCCTTCCGACCCGCTCATGGCCGCGCCGACGACATTCAACCCTTCCCGCGTAAGGATTTTGCGTAACTGCAGCTGCGTAATGCCTTCATCCTCGACGATGACCACGCGCTTCCCGGCAAGAACGGTGGTTTCGGCTTCGGCGGGAGCCTGTTTGTGACGGGGAGACCGAGAAGAGTCCGTATCGGAAAAGAAAACGGTTTGCATTTTTAATGATCCTAACGGGTCGCGCTCAGGCGGGTTCTTCCGGCGTGTCCGTTGCAGCGGTCGGGAAGGTAACGGTGATTCGCGCGCCCCCTTCCGGGCGATTGGCATACGCGGTCTGACCGCGCAGGTCCCACCGGACGATATTTTCCACCAGTTCCAGCCCGGTGTTACTCGCCATTTCCGCATCGAAGTCGGCGGGGAAACCGGGGCCGTCGTCGCAAACTTCCAGCGTCGCGGCGTCGCCCTGAACCTGAAAGCGGATTTCCGTTGCGCCGCTTCCATGCTTGAGGGCATTGGAAACCAGTTCGTTGGTCACGAGGGCGAGCGTGGTCGCCTGCCGCCCGGCAAGCCGCGCATCGTCCAGCGCGGACGTCAGCGGACGGTCGCCGGTTGTCTGCTCCAGAAGGCGCAGCAGCCTTGCCAGCATAGCCTTGACCGGAAGCGTTTCCTGGTCGCTGCCCGATTTGGCTTCCTGCGTCAGAATATCGTGAATCACGCCCAGCGCCCGCACGTTGGCTCCCAGGCGGGTCAATTGTGACATCGGAACCATCGCCTCGCCGGTGGCCCGCTGCATGTCAATCAGCGCCGACATCAATTGCAGATTGTTCTTGACGCGGTGGTGCGTCTCGGTCATCGCGCGGCGCAGGCGGTTATTGAGCGCCTCGATTTCCTCGGCCCGCGCCTGGAGCCGCCGGGCGGCATGGGCGCGCTCGATGCTGGCCCACGCGCGCTCGGCCACCATTTCCACAAGGGTAATCTCTTCCGCCGTCCAGGTTCGGGGCGTTGTCTGATGAACCGCCATCATCGCGGTCAGCCTGCCCTCCTTGATCAAGGAAGTGCAGATGCTCGCTTGAATGCCAATAGAGGCAAACCCGGTAAGGTCGTCTTCGGGCGTCGCTTCCGCGTCCCGGTCATTCAAA
>JBBRNU010000415.1:0-4746 GCA_038230115.1 Chthonomonadales bacterium
GTAATCCGGTTCAGAACGGCGCGAGCATCGGGGTCGGCAAAGATGCGCTGTCCCAGCCGCGCCCGGTCCAGGTCGCCTTCGGGCGTCAGCATCGCCGCCCCGAACGCGCTGACGATGGCCTGCAGCGTCGCCCCGCCGCGCCCAAGGATAGCGCGAGCGGCTTCATCGGCGCTGAAGACGATCGCGCCCCGGTCGGCGAGCCAGCGCGTGACATAGGTTTTGCCGGTCGCCAGCCCGCCCGTAATCCCAAGCGTAGGCAATGCGCCTGGCCTCCTGGCTCTCATGGACGCGATGCGCCTAACCCCCCGACCCCCTTCCCCACCGGGGAAGGGGGAGCGAGATAGGAGTTATGCGCTTTTTCTCAAAATGAAAGGCCAATGGAAGCGAACAAAATTCACTTGAATTCGCCAATTCTACGCTTAATCCGCAAACTCAAAGTTCAATCTCCCCCTTCCCCGGCGGGGAAGGGGGTCGGGGGGTTAGGAAATTCCTACGCCTTTTCGTCTTCCAGGTCGGCCTCGGCGATGACTTCGATGCCGGGGCCGGGCGTCGGCTCGTCGTCCACGTCAATGTCGGTCAGGTCGTCATCGTCTTCTTCGGTTGTGGCGCGGCGGTCACGCTTGTTGCGCTTGGCGGCGGCGAACGCCTCGCCCAGCGACGAGCGCGGCTCCGCTTCTCGTGGCGCGTAGCGCGAATAATCCTCGGCTTCCTCGCGCTCACGTCCGCCCCGACCGCGCTTGGCGCCGCCGCTCTCGCGCGGCGCGGCAGACCCGCCTCCCTCGCGCGGAGCCGCGCCCGCTTCCGCAGGTTCGCGGGCCGGGGCCGGTTCGCGCTCTTCCGGCGGAAGCAGGGCGCGCATCGAAAGCGTCAGTTTGCGCTCTTCGGGCCGCAGACCGATCACTTTGACCTGCACTTCGTCGCCGGAGTTCACGCCCGCCCCGGTTTTGCCGCCGCGATTGCGCGGCAGTTCCGCGTTGGGAATGATGCCCTCGACCCCGCCCTCGACCTGCACGAACGCGCCGAAGGGAACGATCCGGGTCACGGTTCCCGTGATCACGTCGCCGTCTTTGTAGCGGCCCGCAACTTCGGCCCAGGGATCGGGCAGTATCTGGCGCAGGCCGAGCGAAACGCGATTGTTCTCTAAGTCCATTTTCAGGACGAGAACGTCGAGTTCCTGGCCTTCGCGCAGAACCTCTTTCGGGTCGTTGATGCGCGTCCACGACATTTCCGAGATATGGAGCAGGCCGTCAATGCCGCCCAGATCAATGAAGGCGCCATACGCGGTGAGCCGCCGCACCATGCCGTGTCGAATCTGACCGGGGGCCAGCGACAGCTTGGTTTCCTGGCTTTTGGCGTCGCGCTCTTCCTGCATCGCCATTTTGTTGGAAAGCACGACCTTGCGCCGTTCCTTGTCCACCTCGATGACTTTGAGCGAGATAGACTGCCCGACATAGCGGTCGAGATTATTTTTCAGGCTGCCGTTGCCGACGTGCGAGGCGGGAACGAAGCCGCGAATGCCCAGATCAACGACAAGTCCGCCTTTGACCCGCTCGCTGACCATCGCGGTTAGGGTTTCGCCGGACTCTTTGGCCTGCTGCACTTTTTCCCAGGCCTGCTCGAAGTCCGCGCGCTTTTTCGACAAAATGGGGTTGCCGTCGCGGTTTTCCGGCTCCATCACGAAAACGCGAATGCGCTCGCCGACTTTTACGACGTCTTCAGGAAGCAAGTTCGGATCGCGGGACAGCTCATTGAGGCGAATGATGCCTTCCGATTTGGCTCCCACGTCCACCAGCACGCCTTCTTTGTCCACTCGCATGACGGTTCCGGTGATGACGTCGCCTTCCTGCATGGCGCGCGTCTTGTCCAGAGAACTCATGTCGAGGTTTCGCATCGCCTGCTCGAAATCAACATCATCGCCCGGTGCGGGTTCCGAAGGCGTTTCAGGCGCGGGGGCGGCAGGGGGCGGCGCGGGCGTGTTGGTCATCTCATTGAAATTGTTGAATGAATTCGCTTCATTCCCTTCCTTCACGGAGGCGACGGGTTGAGCCGGAGCCGGTTCGTCCATCGTCGCCGGAGCGGCGGCGACTGGGGAAGAGTCGGGCGCAGCCGCCGCTTCGCCAGAGACGCCTTCCATGTGGCCGTTCTCAGGCGATCTAGGGGCAACCGTCTCCGTCTTTTCCTGAACCATCTCATCAGACATGATGCAATCCACTCCTCTCAGCGCGGCTTCCCGTCCCGTTTTCCTGAACGGGAGCGTTATCCGCGTCCGGTTGACAAATTGGGCAGAAGGTCGCGCCTCGCCCACGCAGTTGAATTTTGACTAAACTGGAATGACAGGTCGGACAGGGTTGTCCGGGCCGATCATAGATTTGCGGCGCGTACACCTCGCTCAAATCATCGAGATTGGCCGAGCGCGCGGCCAGGGCTTCCACCCGCGCCCCGCCCGAATCTACCGCCGCGTTCAAAACGGCGACGATGGCGGCGTGCAGGCGAGCCGCTTCTTCGGCGCGCAGGCCAGACGCCGCGCGGGTCGGATGCAGGCCGGCGCGGTGCAAGCTTTCATCGCAATAAATACTTCCCAGACCGGCGACAACTTCTTGGTCGAGCAGGACGGGTTTGAGCGGGCCGCGCCGTTTCGAAAGTTGGGCTTGCAGGCGTGGAAACGTGAAGTCCGGGCCAAGCGGTTCCAGCCCCATCTTCGCCAGACCGGGAATATGCGCCCCGGCGGTTCCCGCCGGCAGCAGCGACCATTCGCCCCAGCGCCACATATCGTAAAACCGCAGCGCGCGGTTGTCATTCAGCGTCAGCTCGGCGCACAGATATTTGTCGGGCGCGGCGTCGGCGGGTTCGACGCGCAGCCAGCCCTGCATTTTCAAGTGCGTTATGAGTTCGTAATCCGGTTCCGGCTGCGACCGGGAGCGCGCCAGTTTCAGGAGTAAATACTTACCCCGCCGCGCCGTCCCCGTGATAAACAGGCCGCGCGTTTGGGCCGCAAACGTTTCCGGGTCGGGGCGTTTCAGAATCTGGGGAGCGATAATCGCGGCGCTCTGGATTTGCGCGCCGACCAGACGCGCCTCTAGCAAACGCCGCAAAGACTCGACTTCTGGCAGTTCCGGCATTCAGCGGTTTCCTTCAGGCGAGGTCAGCCCGCTGCCGGTTGTGGAATGACAATCCCACAGATTCGTCATCGCCGCGCAGAATCCTTCTTTTTTACGTCCAACGTGCAAATAATTTTCACTTTTGGGGGAGTTTTTTATTCGGCGACCAGCCCGCCTCGTTATTATAGCACGGTTTTACGGGAATCGGTTTCGATTTTCGCGCCCTGTCCGGGGTTGATTCGCGCAAATCTAACCGCGTTTCCGCCCGCTTCGCCATGCGCGCCGCCGATCGACCCGTTTAATCCAGCGTTTCCGACATTTGTCGGGGCGTCAGGGGGACAGGCAGCAGGGAAGCGGGAAAGGCGGCGGGCGGGCGCTTCGGCACGCGCAGCCAGTAGCGCCGTACCAGAACGCGGACGATGGCGGCGACCGGCGCGGCGAAAAACATTCCCAGCAGCGCGCCGATTTGCCCGCCGATCAGCAGGCCGCCCGCCTCGCCGCCGATGATCAGCGTCACGATGACAATAACCGGGTGCAGTTCCATGCGGTCGCCGATGAGCAGGGGCATGATGAATTTGCTTTCGGCGAAATGCAGAAACGTGAAGAACGCCAGCACGCCCAGCGCGGTTCCCAGCCCTTTGGTCGCCAGGGTCAGCAGCAAAATGGGGATTCCGCCGAGAATGGGGCCGATGATCGGGATGGCGCGCGTAATGCCCGCCAGCACGCCCAGAATGAATGGGTATTTTACGCCCAGCAGCGCCAGGCCAAGACCCACGACAACGCCCGCCAGCGCGCACAATATAAACTGCCCGGCCACGAACGCGCGCATGATCGTATTGAATTCGTGGACGATTCGCAGCCCTTCGCGGCGGCGGTTGGCGGGCAGCAGGGCGGCGAACTCGTGCTTGAGCTTACGCCCGTCCACCAGAAAATAAAACGCGAGTACCGGCAGCAGAACAATCTCGATGATGTTCTTCAGACTTTCCAGCAGGGTTTTGCCGAAATCGGCGGCCATCTTCTGCGCGATGCGGGAAATATCGGATTTGCGAATCTGCTCGGAAACCTTGTCGGACTGCGCCCAATCCGGGACGGTTTGGTCGTACCAGACGAGGAAGTTTTCTTTGGTCTCGGCAATTTGACGTCGTCCCTCGCGGCTGGTCGCCGCGCGGAATTCGGCGACAAAGGGCGTTACTACCAGAACCGTTCCCTGCCACAAAACAAAGAGGGCGAGGATAAAAACGTAGAGCGTGGCGTACATGCGAACGACATGATGCCGCAGGCGGGCGCGCATCGGAGCCGGGGAAGTCCGTCGCAGGAAAACCCGACGATACGCGACGCGGCAGCGCGCCCCCAGCGCGGCCAGGCTGCTGTGCAGTTCGACGAACCATGCTTGTCGGCAGAGCCACTCGACGGGCCAATCGAGAACATAGGCGATGACGGCAGCGACAAACAGGGTCGTGATAACGCTGCGGAGACGATACCCGGCGTAAATCAGCGCGCCGATCAAGGCCAGCCGCGCCAGCAGCCGCCAGACCGCGCTGACCGTGTTCTCGGAACGTTCCTCCCAGAGCGACATATTGTTGCTGTCTTTCGCGGACGCGCGGCGAACGAAGAGAGAACGGGAATGAATCCCCGTTCTGAAACGCTA
>JBBRNU010000416.1:0-4745 GCA_038230115.1 Chthonomonadales bacterium
ATGGCCCAATGCCCGATCTTGATTTTGTCCGAGTCGCCCAGCCGCGCCGAGGGCAGCGAGGAGGGCGCATTGATTTTCACGAGGGCCAGGTCGCTCCGATAGTCGCGACGCACCGTGCCGATGAACTCGCGCCCGTCGTGCAGTTTCACCGTTACTTTGTCGGCCCCGCCCGCAACGTGGTCATTGGTCAAAATCCAGCCGTCTTTGCTGATGATAACGCCCGATCCCGTGCCGGTCATGCGGCGCGGGGCGCTGCTGCGCCCAAAGGGAAACACGCCGCGCGGAATGGCGCCGTCTTCGGTCGGGGTGGTGACGGACTTGGCGCTGAACACGGTCACGACGGCGGGTTCCAGATCGTCGGCGATAGTGGCGAACGCATCCTGAAGGTTGGCGAGCGTGACGCTGCCGGTTTTGGCGCTGCCAGCCGGGGGCTTGTCGGCGGTTTTCGTTTCCTGCGCGCCCGCTGCCAGCCCGCTCGTCGTCAGCAGGAGCGCGAGGGGAAGCAGGCTGAAAAGCCGCTGCCGGTTCGCTGGCTCCGACAATTCCCCTGCGACTGACTGTCGTTTATCGCGCGCTGTCGTCGTCCCCGTTTCTCGCGTCATGCTCGATCTCCTTGCTTACGCCCGGCAAACAGAATGGAATAGAACCGCAAACCCAAATGTTTCGATGCACAAACTCCGCTGTTTTCGATACGCGCGACGGGGCGGTTTTGTCATGCGGGATGAAAAAAATGCGGGCCACTGGCATTATCGGGTTTCGACAGGCTGCCGCCTATCGCCCCAATAGAAACATCTGAAAAAACATCGAAGGGCGTCATCCATTAAGACGGGAAAAGCCCGGATGCGGTTCACCGGGCGGTCTTATGCTTCGCAAAACAAGGCAGTCGGGGCTATAACCACTCTGCAAGCCCCGGCTGCAGGTCGCCCAACGACAAAAACAACAAGGCCCGGCAGAACCGGGCCTTGCAGAGAAAGCGGGCAGCGCGCTAGTGCGAAATCGTCCATTGAATAGCGTCGGCCTGATAGCCGGCCTGCGGCGGCGAAAAACCCGTCTCGTTGGCGACCGGCGTCAGCGAAATACTCGGCTGCTGGGCGCGCAGCCAGCGGTCGGCGACTTCCACGACCGAGGGCGCGGGATCGAGCGGCGGAACCGAGTTTAGCGCCGATGCGGGCTGAAGACGCTGGGCGGTGGCGATCTCCTGCGCGCTGATCGGTGTCCATTGCAGCGCGCCGCCCGTCTGGACGCGGTCGGAAGCGTCGAGGGTGTGCGAGACAAACAAAATGCCTGCAAGGGCTAGTCCGGCCCCAAGCGCGAAGCCGCGCGGCGAAGGCGAGATGTCCATCAGCAGCCGGGTCATGGCCGCCTGTCGCAGTTCCGTCAGGCGGGTAAGCGCGCGGGGTTTGGGCAGGTCGCGCTCGGCCCGGAGGCGCTCCAGAATCGCGGCGGGCAGTTGTTCCGAGGGTTCCTGAACGCGCAGGGCGGAAATCAGGCGCTTGGTTTTCAGCAGCGTGCGGTATTCCAGCTGACATTCGCCGCAGCGCGCGAGGTGTTCGTGGATTTGGCGGTGTTCGACGCCGGGCAGTTCGCTGTCCATATAAGCGGACAGTAGGTGGCTCACTTTACGACAGTTCACGCTCGATCTCCAGCCGGTTTGTTAGCGAAGCGACAGCGAACCGGCAATGTGAAGTGGAAAGACAGGATCGCCTGTTCAGTAAAAATCTGCAATAAATAAGTTCGTTCGGCGCGAAGACTATCCGCGCCATGTCGGGACGCTGAGGGGCGCGGTTTTCAAACCACTGCCCTCTCCGCTGCCAACTTCAAGACCTCGACTGCCCCTTCCGCCGCCAACTTCAAGACCTCGACCGTCCGCAACAATTCAAGAGCGCTTCGCGCTCGGCGGGGCCGCTGCCCCGATTTTGTTTCGCAGGGCTTTGCGCCCGCGATGCAGGCGCGACCGCACCGTTCCCAGCGAGCAGTGCATGGTTTCGGCGATTTCCTCGTAGGACAGCCCTTCAATATCGGCGAGAACGACCGCGATCCGGAATTCTTCCGGCAGGGCGTTCAGGGCGCGCTGAAGATGCTCGTCCAGCGTATCGCACAAAACCATGTGTTCGGGATTGGCCTCGAAATCGGGAATTTCCAGCAGGACGTCGGCGTCGCCGCCATCGCCAAGATACAGGGGCTGGTCCAGCGATTGGGCTTTGAATTTGGGGCGCTTGCGGATTTCGTCAATGAAGACGCGCGACATGATGCGGTACAGCCAGTTTTCGAAGGGCATTTGGCGGTTGTAGCGGTCAAAAAAGCGGTAGGCGCGCAAAAACGACTCCTGCGTCAAGTCTTCGGCGTCAGCGTGGTTGCCGGTCATGCGGTAGGCGATGTTGTACGCCTGCCGATGGCAGCGATTCACCAGCGTGTCGAACTCTTTGCGGTCGTTATGAAAAACTCCGGGTAACAGCCTCGCGAAGTCCATTGCGGCTTGCCTCCTGGTTAGGCTTACGGACGGTGGACGAAATTTTGTTCCCGCCGCGCGGTCGTTTTGTCCTGCGCCCGGTGAAAAATCGCCGCTGTCGGGGTAGGGAACCTATTTTTTCGCGGCGTGAAGCGGTGGTTGGGGCGTGACAAGAGGAGCAGGCGGCGTTTCGACTTTTGCCGGAATGCGGGCAAGGGCGGGCGCGTCTTCCTGCGCCCGCATAAAAGCGGTGATTTGCTGGCGCGGGCGGTCGGGCAGGTGCGCGATCATTTCGGAAATCGTGACGAAGCGGTACCCGTCTTTTTGCAGCGCTTCGAGGATTTGCGGGAGGGCGATGGCCGTGCCGGGATAATCGTGCAGCAGAATGATGCTGCCATTTCCCGTGCGGCGCAAGGTGCGATCAACGATATGGGCGGTGGTTTCGTGGCGGTTGAAATCGTTGGAGGCGGTCGTATAATTTACGACGACATAGCCCAGTTGTTTGGTCTCTTCCAGCGTTTCGGGCGTCATATTCATGCCCGGCGGACGCAGGAAGGCCAGATGCCGGCCCGTCAATCGAAAAAACGTGATGTCGGTATCGTTGATTTCCCGATGCCGCTCCGGGGGGCTGAGTTTGGGCAGGCGGCGGTGGTTGAACGAGTGGTTGGCGATTTCGTGGCCCTCGGCGATGGTGCGAAGCAGCAGGTCGGGGTTTTGGGTCATCCGCGCGCCCACATCGAAGAACGTGGCTTTGACGTTGTAGCGCTTGAGCGTGTCTAAAATAAAGCCCCGGCTCTGGCGATGCGGCCCGTCGTCGAAGGTCAGCGCCACTTCGGGCCAATCGTGTCGGCCCCGCAGCAGCATGGCCTCATCGGGCGAATACAGGTCTTCGCCGCGCCAGCGATGATACCAGTAGACGGGGTTGAAGGTCTGTCCCCAGGTCAGGGTGCGATGCTCGTTGTACCAGAACGCCCAGGCGAACAGGGCGAGCAGCCCGGCAATACTCGCCCCTTGTCCGCGCCGAGTGCGAAGGAAGCCGGCGAAACGAAGTCGCGCAGGGCGCGAGGCTGGCTCGGACGCGGGGTTTTCTGGCAAATCGGAGTTCAACATAACTCCCATTATAGCCTGTGAAAGTCCTTCTGTCAAAAATCGCGTTGGCAAATTGGCCGCATGAGATAAGCGCGTTCCGGCGCGGGAAAGAATTGACAGGGCAGGGCCATTGGGCGTATAATAGCGGGGCGGGCCGAAGTGGCGGAATGGCAGACGCAGAGGTCTCAAAAACCTCCGGGGGCAACCCCGTGTGGGTTCGACTCCCACCTTCGGCAGAATAATCGGCAAAGAGAAGCGTGAAAGCGCGCCGGGAACACGATTTATTTGCGTTCCCGGCGCGCTTTTTTGTTGGGGCGGAGGCGTTGTTGGAGCGGAGGCGCTTGCCGGGCGAGAAGAGCCGGGCAAACAACTTTAGCGTCGCAGGATTACGCCACGTCTTCGGCTTTTGCCGCCCATAAGAGACCGCGCGTCATCAGGCGCAGCGAGTCGGGCTGGCTGACGACGTTGGCGACGTGGCCCAGCGAACTATAAAATACGCGCCCCTGCCCGTAAAACTTCGTCCAGACGACCGGCATGTCGAACGGGCCGTTGGCGACGTGGGGACCGTCGGCGACCGGGAACCGCGTGGTCGCCAGGACGTTGTTGGCCGGGTCGGTGTGCATATAATACTGTTCCGACTTCACCGGGAAATCACTCGTCCCCTGCGTGATGAAATGACCGGGCTGCGTGATACGCACCGTATATTCCACGCCGTCGTTGCCGGGATGCGAGACCCACTGCCCGCCGGTCATGAACTGGTATTCGGTCGCCTCGCGGAACGAATCGCACATACCGCCGTGACAGCCCGCCAGCCCGACGCCGCTTTTCACGGCCTCCAACAAGGGGTTCAATTGCTCGTTCTTGATGCTCCCCATCGTCCAGATCGGCACGATAAGGTCGAGCGCTTTCAGTTTGTCGCCATCTTTGTAAGCGTCCAGCGTATCGGCGACCTCAACTTCGAACTGCTTGTCCCGCAGAACTTTTTCCAGAATATCGGCAACCGGCTTCGGCTCATGCCCTTCCCAGCCGCCCCAGACAATCAACGCTTTTCGCGCCATGTGTTTGAGTCCTGTCTCTTTCCCAAATTTTTAGCGTGCGCGCCAATTAAGGCGTCTTGCCGCTGTCGGTCGCTTCCACGCGCGGCGCGATGATTCCTGCGCCGATTTTGCGTCGGCGCACTATCTGCCGGGTCGCCTCCCTTGTGGCC
>JBBRNU010000417.1:0-4735 GCA_038230115.1 Chthonomonadales bacterium
GGAATCTGCGAATAGCCGGGCAGGTGCGCGCCGTTCGCGATGCCTCCGGTTCCGATGACGCCAATGCGGACTTTCTTTGCCAAAATGGTTGGCTCCTTTCACGCGGGGGTTATGTGAAAAACGTGAATGCCGAATTACGTAGCAGTCGCGGGTGTATTCGCTTCGCGACCGTCGGGTTCCTGCAAAAAATTCAGTTTTCGTTCCATAAGGGGGGCAGGGCGTCGAGTTCGGGCAGTTCGAGGAGCGCGAGGGCGTCCGCCTCCAGCGCGTTCTGTTCGGCGAGGGCGGCGATGGCGTCCAGGAGCGCAGGGTCGGGGGCGGCGAAATGCAGGTCGAAATGGTGGCAGGCGAGGGCGGTCAGGCGAACGCGCGAGCCAAGCGCGGCGAATTCCACGTCGCCGCCGCCGGCGAACGTGTTGGCGGCGAGTCGGGGCAAAATGTCGTCGAAGCGCGCGAGGGTCACGCAAAACCCGCCCTGAAACCGATCCGTCAGGCCGCGCTGTCGGAGGTACCGGGTCACAGCGCGGGCGTCGGCGACCCGGTCGAGATAGGCCGCCTGCGTTTTGTTGTTGAGCCAGAACGTGCCGTCTGCAACGGTCGCCAGAACCTGCGGCGCGGCAAGCTCGCGAAAGACCTGCGCGACAAACCGGGACAGCGCGGGACGGTCGGCGACCGGGAACGGCCCCTCGACGCGCCCGTCGGGATAGACGATTTTGCGATGCGGGCCGACGGTGAAGGGCATCGGCTCGCGCTCGCGCACCGTGAGCCGATGCACGGTCAGGGCTTCGGGAAAGGCGCGGGTCGCTGGCTCCAATCCCGCCGCGCGCAGCAGACGCGGCAGACGATGACGGGGTATGATCTGCATTCCGCCTGGCTCCTTTCCGTTGTCGCCCTTCTTTTACTCCGCTTCGGGCCGGGTTTCAGGAAACATTTCTAATTGCGTGCCGTCGTCGGGGAGCGGGGCGGTCGCGTCGGCGGGGGCATGACCGTTGCCCGCGTGCGCGCCGGGGGTGTTACGCGCTAACCGGCGCACGCGGCGCAAGGCGGGTTTCTCTTTGTTCCCCGTCTGGTCGGCGTGCAATGGCCCGGCCTGCTGGCGACCGACGGGCGGGCGAAACGCGCGCGGCACACCCCGGACTCTATGGCAGCGGCGGCAGCGCGCCTCGTAGCTGTCGTCGGCCCCGATGAGAATGGTCGGCTCGTCCCAACCCGCAGGTTTGCCGTTGACCAGCCGCTGCGTTCGGCTGGCCTCCTCGCCACAGACCTTGCAGACGGCGTGCAGTTTCAGAACATTGTCCGCAAGGGCCATAAGCGTGGGCATGAAGCCGAAGGGCAGGCCGCGAAAATCCTGATCCAGCCCCGCCGCGATCACCTGCACGCCCTGATCGGCCAGACGCTGACACAGGGCGACAATCGCGTCGTCGAAAAACTGGATTTCCTCAATCCCGACCACCTGCACGTCCGGTTCCAGCAGCCGTTCCAGCGTGCGCGCGTCCGGCACGGCGAGGGCGTTGAAGCGCGTGTCGTCGTGGGTGCGAATCACGGTGGTTTCACAGCGGGTGTCGAGGGAAGATTTGAAGACCTGCACTTTTTTGCGGGCGTGCATCATGCGGCGGACGAGCCGAATCAGTTCTTCGGTCTTGCCCGAAAACATGCTGCCGCAAATCACGGTGACCGAGCCGGGATGTCCCTTCGGAATTGGCACTGCGTCGTCCTTGTATCGAACGGGTTGGGAAGGCTTAGAACGGGAATAAATGCCCGTTCTGAAACGCGGCAAACGGGATGACAAACCCATTACGCAAGGCGCGGCGACCGGGCATGAATGCCCGTTCTGCCAACCCCGTGTCGCGACCCTGCGTTTGCGCTGTCGCGTCGCAATCACGACAAATGCCGCCCGAAAAAATCTCCGACGCGGCGGGCGTATTCTTCGGGCGCGTCCTTGAGACAGCGGGCGTGACCGGAGCCGGGTAGCAGCCAAAGTTCGCGCGGCCCCTGCGCGGCGTCGTACATTTTTACGGTGTCGCGCCAGCGCGCCAGCAGGTCGCGCTGCCCCTGAATCAGCATGACGGCGCGCGGCGCGATGGCCCCAATATCCTGCAGGGGCGAAATGTCTTCGGGCGGGGCGGGAAACCAGCGCATTCCCCACCAGCGAATCGGGCGGGATGCGCCCGACGCGAACGGGCCGAGCGCGACGCGGCAACGGGCGTCCAGGGCGTGCTGTACGCTGGCGAACGCGGCCTCGGCGACGACGGCTTTCAAGCGCGCGTCGCGCGCGGCGGCCATGATCGCGACCGCCCCGCCCAGCGACAGGCCAATCGCGCCATAAGGCAGGTCGGCGGTGTCGGGCCGGGATTGCAGGTAGTCGAGCGCGCCGCGCAGATCGGCGACCTCGTGATAGCCGACGCTGCACAAATCGCCCTCGCTTTCACCCATCGCGCGGAAGTCGAACAGCAGGGTCGTGTACCCAAGCGCGTGCAGCATCGTGGCATACGCCAGCATTTCCACGCGGTTGTAGGGATACCCATGACAGGCCACGATGACGCCGCGCCGGGCGCTGTCGGAGGGCGCGGGGATCAGCCATCCCGACAGGCGCAGGCCGTCGGCTGCGGCGAAAGTGACGTCCTCATAAGCCAGGTCGAACTTTTCCGGCGTGTGACTCAGCGGGCGCTTGCGCGGGTGCGTGGCGGTGTAGGCATAGGCCAGCGTGCCGAGCGCAAATCCGGCTCCGCCCACGAGCAGCCCGGCAATCAGCCCGACGGGATGGGGGCGCGGGCCGTCGTTGTTTTCAGTTTGACTCATGTTGATTCATAACGTGTGACCGTTGAAAAACGCAATCGAATCCGGAGTCATTTTTAGACCGGCGCGGCAGGCGAGACAATCGGGAGGCGCAGGGTAAAAACGCTGCCCCGACCCGGCGCGCTTTCGACCTCTATTGCGCCGCCGTGCAAATCTACCAGATGTTTGGTCAGGAACAGGCCCAAACCCGTGCCGGGAATGCGCTGGATGGCCTCGCGCTCGATGCGCTCGTAGCGGCGAAACAGGCGGGTCGCCTGCTCTTCCGTCATGCCCACGCCCTGATCCTTCACGCCGATTTGAACGCTCCCGTCCCCGTCGCGCGCCGCCGAAAGCGTAATTGGCCCGCCTTCCGGGGCGTACTTGATCGCGTTGCTGAGGAGGTTCGCGACGATCTGGTTCAGCTTGTCCTCGTCGGCCTCGATGGTTTCGGGCAGGTCGGGGGCGAAATCGGTGACGAGTTGGTGACGCGGCGAAAAATACTTGTGATAGCGATGCCGCCGCGCCTGCCGGTCGAGAAGTTCGCGCAGCGCGACGGGCTTGAGGGCGAGCGAAAGTGAATGCCCCGCCTCTAATCGCGACACGTCCAGTAATTCGTTGATCAGGTCGAGCAGGCGGTCGGCGTCGGCCTCGATGGTCTCGTAAAACTCGTCGCGAATCTCCTGTCCAAGCGCGCCTTCCTTATCGTCCAGCAGGGTTTGGACGGAGCCGCGAATCGTCGTGAGCGGGTTCCGCAGTTCGTGCGCCACGAAGCCGATGAAGTCGGATTTCAGCCGGTTGGCCTCTTCCAGCGCCAGCCGCCGCGTCGCCTGCTCGTGCAGTTCGTCTTGAAGGCGCAGGCGTTCTTCGAGCGAGCGGCGCAGGTTGTCATAAAGACGGGCGTTTTCAATCGCGCCGCTGCACTGGTTGGCGAAGGCCGACAGCATGGACAAGTGCCGCTCGGTGAACAGCCCGGATTTCACGCGATTGTCAAGATAGATGATACCCAGCAAACGCCCCTGCGCGATCAGCGGGACGCATAAAATCGAGCGTAGATTGGATAACTGCACGCTCACGCGGTTGGCGAAGCGCGGGTCTTCCATCGCGTTGTGCGACAGGACGGGCTGGCGCGTTTCCAGGACGTTTTCAATGAGGGTGCGGCTGATTTCGGCAGCGTTGTGGCCTTCCGGGTCGGAGAGGGTGGTTTCGAGCGCGGTTTTGTCCAAGTTGCGCGTCGCCTCGCCCCACACGCGCCCGTTTTCGACGTCCACAAGCAGAATGAAGCCGCGCTCGGCCCCGACAAACGCAATGACCTGCTCGATGGCGGTTTCCAGAACGTGCTTCAAGTCCAGGCTGGAATTCAATAACTGGCCCAGTTGCAGCAGGGTTTCCAGATAGTCGGTCGGTTCCGTTTTGGCGGGCGGCGCGGGCAGGCGGATTGGTTCAGGCATTCAAAAATTCCTCAATCGCAGGCAATCGGCCTACCGTCATCCCAGGTTGGTCGCCCAGGGATAAAACCCCGGTCGGCTAAATCAAAGTGTCCCGCTGGTCATCCCAGGGTTAAAACCTCGGTCGGTTGTTCCAATGTTCGGGTTCATCCCAAGGTTAAGACCCGGTCAGTTCATTCCACCATTCAGATTCATCCCAGGGTTAAAACCCCGGTCCAGCTCAGAAGCCGCCGAGCGTCCTTCGGACGCAAACCCGTGCGTTGCTCACAACATTTCAATAAGAAAGGCATTGCGTCCGAACGGACGCTTGGCCGCAGGCCAGCCAGACCGGGGTTTTAACCCTGGGATGACCTGAATACAAACACGGTCGGGCGGGCAATCGGTTCCCGGCGGGCCTTTTTCTTTCACAATTCCGTTCTTTTACGTGTCGGGGCGCGGCCTTTATCACTTCGATTGGCGGCGGGCGAAATCGAGGGCGTGGTAGGTCAAAATCCAGTCGGCCCCGGCGCGTTTGA
>JBBRNU010000418.1:0-4729 GCA_038230115.1 Chthonomonadales bacterium
AAAATCGCGACCGGAACGAAACTCCTGGAATTGGACAGCAAAGACGAATTCGGCGTTATGGCGGCGACGTTCAACGTCGTCATCAAGAAACTGCAGGCGACGATAGCTTCCTTCGAGAAGGCGCAGGCCGCGCTTTCTCAGACGATCGGCCAGACGCTGGGAGCGGCGGGCAGCATTGCGACAGCTTCCGGGCAAGTGGCGGCGGGCAACGAAGACCTGTCGCAGCGCACCGAAGAACAGGCCGCGAGCCTGGAAGAAACCGCAGCCTCGATGGAAGAGATGACGTCAACCGTCAAGCAGAACGCCGATAACGCTCGCCAGGCCAATCAGCTTGCCATGCAAGCCCGCGCCGTCGCCGAAAAAGGCGGCGAGGTGGTCAGCCAGGCGGTCGCTTCGATGGAAGAGATCAATGTCGTCAGCAAGCGCATTGCCGACATCATTTCCGTGATTGACGAAATCGCCTTTCAGACCAACCTGCTGGCGCTCAACGCTGCCGTGGAAGCGGCGCGCGTCGGCGAGCAGGGCCGCGGCTTTGCCGTCGTGGCCGCCGAAGTGCGGACGCTGGCGGGCCGAAGCGCCACCGCCGCCAAGGAAATCAAGGCCTTAGTGCAGGACAGCGTCGGCAAGGTGCAGGAAGGCAGCGTGCTTGTCAACCAGAGCGGCGAGCAGCTGGAAGAGATCGTTACCTCGGTCAAGAAGGTAGCCGACATGATCGCCGAGATCAGCGCGGCGGGGCAGGAGCAGTCGGTGGGTATTGATCAGGTCAACAAGGCCGTGATGCAAATGGACCAGATAACCCAGCAGAATGCCGCCCTGGTTGAAGAAGCCACTGCCGCCAGCCAGTCCATGAGCCAGCAGGCCGCCAGTATGCTCGAAACGGTCAGCCAGTTCCGCCTGGAAGCGCGCTACCTCAACGCGCAGGCCGCTTCCGATACGCGGCTGCCCGGCGTCATGAAGGCGACCGGCACGTATGGGGGAGGCGGGCGCAAGGCGCCGATGGCGCGCACGCCCAAACTAACGATTTCGCCGAGCGCCGCGCCCGGCAATGCGGCCAGCGACGACAGCGACTTCGAGGAGTTTTAGAAGCGATGCGAGACGACGGAAGGCCGCTTTTCACGCCTTCCGTCCTGTCGGCAAATCTGCCAGGGAGCGAAACATGGCCGTCAGTGCGCCTGAAACAGGCAAGCAAACTCTTCTTTCCGCCGACGCGAACCAGTATTTGACCTTTTCGCTGGGTAACGAAGAGTATGGCGTGGACATTTTGAAAGTGCAGGAAATCAAAGGCTACACCACGACGACCCGCATTCCCAATGCGCCCGCCGACGTTGTGGGCGTCCTCAATTTGCGGGGAACCATCGTGCCTATCGTGGACTTGCGCCGTAAATTCGGTTTGGATACGATAGAGTACAACCAGTTCACGGCGGTGGTCGTGATGGTCGTGCAAAGCCGGGTCATGGGAATGATCGTGGACAGCGTTTCGGAAGTGATGAACATCCCGGCGGACAGCGTGCAGCCCCCGCCCGATTTTGGCGGCGTCAGTTCCGGTATGCTGCAGGGCATGGCGAAAGTGGGCGAAAAACTCATCACGCTGCTGGACATTGATGCGGCGCTGGCGAATGAATGCGGCGCCGGCGCATGACCAGGGAGCTGTCCTCATCCCGGCGGCCCGAACGCGCCGTGATGCATTTTCTCCCGGCGGCGTGGCGCGTCGGCCTGCTGCCGGCGGCCCGAACGCGCCGGGATGAAACGACCGCCCCGGCCTTTTCAGGCGACGGATCAAATTTTCGATTTCAAGCGCCGTCCGTCAATTTCAATCCAATTTACGCAGCGAGAACAAGCCTGAACAACGTGGAAAGACGACTTTGGAACCTTATGCTCTGACCGGGATGGAATTCGCGCTCTTTCGCGATTTGATTTATAAAGTGGCCGGCATCTCGCTGAACGAAAGCAAAAAACATCTGGTGCAATCCCGGCTCCAAAAGCGCCTGCGGCATTACAACCTGACACGCTACCAGGAATATTACGATCTGGTGGCGGGTCAGGAGTCGGACAGCCCGGAACTTGTCGCGCTGGTCAACTGCATCACGACCAACAAGACCTCGTTTTTTCGCGAACCGCACCACTTCGAGTTTGTCGCCAGAACCATCCTGCCGGAAATGCAGCGGCAGGCGGCGCGGCGCGGTCAGGAAAAACGCCTGCGAATCTGGCACGCGGGCTGCTCCACCGGCGAGGAGCCGTATACGCTTGCCATTGCGCTTGCGGAAGCGCTGGGTTCGCGGCACGACTGGAACATACGCCAGCTCGCCTCCGATATTGACACGCAGGTCCTGGCGCACGCGCAGCGCGGCGTTTATGAGCAGGAGCGCGCCGAAGCGATCCCGCCTCCCCTACTGCGGAAATATTTTCTGCGCGGGCGCGGAGACCAGGCGGATTTTGTCAAAGTGAAGCCGGAACTGCAGAGTCAGATTACGTTCCGGCGCATCAATTTGCTGGAGGAAAACTGGCCGATCCGCGACGGGGCGCGCTTCGACATCGTGTTTTGCCGTAACGTCGTCATTTATTTCGATAAGCCGACGCGGCAGCGCCTGTTTGCCCGCTACGCCGCGACGCTGAGGCCGGGCGGCTATCTGTTCATCGGCCATTCCGAATCGTTGACCGGCATCTCGGACGCCTTCGAGTCGCTGGGCAAAACGATTTACCGCCTCCCGGAGGAGAACATCGAGACGGACAACGGGCCAAACGAAAGGAAACGGCGCGCCGCGTGATGGACTCCTCTGCGGATCGGGCGCTGCGAAAGTCGGCGCAGCGCATTCATATCGGCGGCGTGTTCGCCAGCCGGGACGCGGCGGTGATTTATACGCTGCTCGGCTCGTGCATCGCGGTTTGCCTGCGCGATCCCGTCGCCCAAATCGGCGGCATGAACCATTTCATGCTGCCCGCTTCGGCGGAGGGCGAGGCGGGCAGCGCGCGTTACGGCGTGCAGGCAATGGAGCTGCTCATCAACGCCTGCATGAAGCAGGGCGCAGACCGAAACCGTCTGGAAGCGAAGGTGTTCGGCGGCGGACACGTGCTGCGGGTTCGCGAAAGCGCGGATAACGTTCCGCGAAGCAACATCAAATTCGCCCTGGGATTTCTACAAACCGAGTGCATTCCCATCGTGTCGCGCGATCTGGGCGGGTACGCGGGCCGGGAGATTTATTTTTTCACCGCCACCGGGAAAACGCTGCTCAAGCGAATGCCTTCCACACACGGCGATAAAACGCTTCGCGAGGTGGAAGACCGCGAGCGGGAATATCGGCGCGCAGAGACAAATTCCGCGCCCCTGGCCGACGACAGCGCCATTACCCTGTTTTAAAACCGTTTCGTCCCCGGCCCGCCGCTGCGATTGCGGGGGGCAGCGAAAGAAATAATTCATGGCAACCTCACCGATCCGTGTGTTGATTGTGGACGACAGCGCGGCGATGCGCCAGCTGCTGACGCAGATTTTGGCCTCCGATCCTGGCATCGAGGTGGTCGGAACCGCGCCCGACCCTTACTTCGCACGTGAGAAAATTTTGAGTTTGAAGCCGGACGTGCTGACGCTGGACGTGGAAATGCCGCGCATGGATGGCATCACGTTTTTGGAAAAACTGATGCGCGGCCACCCGATGCCGGTTGTCATGGTTTCGTCGCTCACGCAGGCGGGCTATGACGTTACCTTCCGCGCGCTGGAGTTGGGAGCGGTTGATTTCTTTTCCAAGCCGACGCTGGACACGCTCACGGGCGTGGCGGGCGGCGCGCAGCACATCATTGACAAAGTAAAAGCGGCGGCGCACGCGCGTGTCAGGCCCCGCGCCGCTTCGACGCCCTCCGCCTCGATTGCATCCGCGCCGCGCGCCACGGCGGCGTACAACATGACGCACAAGATCATCGTCATCGGCGCGTCTACGGGCGGCACGGAAGCCATTCGCGAGGCGCTGATGGCAATGCCCGCCGATACGCCGGGCATCGTCATTGTGCAGCACATGCCGCCGGGATTTACGGCCTCTTTCGCCAACCGGCTGAACAATCTGTGCCGCATCCGGGTGAAGGAAGCGCAGGACGGCGACAAGGCGCTGCCCGGCCACGCCTTGATCGCCCCTGGCAGCTTCCATACCAGTCTGGCGCGTTCGGGAGCCGAATACATCGTGCGAGTCACGTCCGGCCCGCCGGTCAATCTGCATCGCCCTTCCGTAGACGTGCTGTTCGACAGCTGCGCGGAACTGGCCGGTCGCAACGCGGTCGCGGCCCTTCTCACGGGCATGGGCGACGACGGGGCGCGGGGCCTGCGCCGGATGCGCGACGCCGGGGCGCGCACCATCGCGCAGGACGAGGCGACCTGCGTGGTTTTCGGGATGCCGAAAGAGGCCGTCGCGCACGGGGGCGCGGAATTCGTTGTGCCGCTGCCGCGCATTGCCGGGGAGTTACTTCGACTGGCGGCGTCCGGTTAAAAAGAAAACTCGTCGCTTCCAGATAAAAGCGCCAGGCGCAGGCTAAGTCGCTTCGAGCAGGTCACAGCGCGTTTACCGACCGAACCCTCGTTAGCGTGTGTACGAAATTTTCGCGCTGGGCGGCGAAACCTGTAGACAAGCGAATGCGTTGTATATTTGCGGAGACGCTTCGCGCTCTAACCCAGGTTTGGGTGCAAATCCCGCGCCGGTCAAACCCTGAAGCGTATCTGGCGACGAGAGGAATGAGGAATGAAGCGAAG
>JBBRNU010000419.1:0-4729 GCA_038230115.1 Chthonomonadales bacterium
ATGCGACGCGCGCCGTGCTGGAAGGCGTGGCGTATGGCCTGCGGGACTCGTTCGAGATCATGCAGGCGATGAACCTTCCGATCCGGCAGGTGCGGGCGTCGGGCGGCGGGGCGCGCAGCAAGGTCTGGCGGCAGATTCAGGCCGACGTCACCGGCCTGACCCACGTCACGATCAACGCGGACGAAGGCCCGGCGCTGGGCGTGGCGCTGCTGGCGGGCGTGGGAACCGGCGTCTATGCGTCCGTCGCCGAAGCATGCCGGGCCACGATTGAAGTACGGGACTCGACGGAACCCTGCACGGTCAACCACGCCGCCTACAACCAATTCCACAAAGTCTACCAGTCGCTCTACGCCCACCTCAAGGACGACTTCGCCGAAATCGCCCGCATCGTCGGCTGAAGCCTGCTGTCCTTCGGCTTACGCGGCCAGACAAAACAGAAGAACCGACCGGGACGGTTCTGCGTCTAATCCGCAAGGGCGCAAATTATGCGGCGTCCAAAGGATAAAAAGATGCGTTTTGACAATCAAACGGAGACCGAAGCGTCGGCGGAAGCGGGCGGCAAAACCGAGACCCGGCAATGCCCGAACTGCGGGCTGGACAATTCCATCGACCGCGCGCTGTGCGTGTCGTGCCTGACGCCGCTCACGCAGTACGCGGGCGACCTGGACGGGCAGGGAACGTCGAATGGCGTGTTGGCCGCGCAGGTCGCCGCGCTGGAAGTCCGCCCGCCCGTCGTGGCCGCGATGACCGTTTTCAACGCCCTGTTCGCCGTTTTCTGGCCGCTCACGTTTGTCATGGGGGCGTTTGTGGCCCGGCAGAAGGTCAACGCGGCGGGAACCAATTATCTCGGCGCCGCGCTGGGCGCAGTCGGCCCGGTTCTGGCCGCGCTGATTCTGCTTCCGGTCGCGCTCGGCCTGGGCGTACTGGCCTGGGCGACCTGGACGCGGCAGCAATGGGCGTGGAACATGAACGCGGGAGTCCTGGGTTTGTTCGGCCTGCTGGCCCTGTTTCGGTTCGGCAGCGCGCCGATTTTAGCCTTCCTTTACCTCGGCCTCGCGTGCGGTTTGGCTTTTTATTGGTTCAAGCCTGTAACAAAAGCCTGGTTTGGGGCATAATCAATAAAGAGGGCGCGCGAGACAGGCGTTCGCCCGGCGAAAATCAAGACAATCGAGCGCGCGGACGCGCAATCGGGAGCTTTCCGGCATGACGGGGGCGTTTGCGCTCGAGGACGCGCGCTCACGTGCGACACGGCGCTATCATGCGCGACAGGAGTATTTGGAACATGGCAACGGCAACGCTGAACATGAGTCGTAAGGAAGAACTGCTGGCCGAACTGGCCGCGAACGTCACACACGCCCCGGAACGGGTTCCGATGCCCGCCAGCGATCCGGCGCTGGCGAAGTTAACCCAGGTCGGGACGCAAGTCTGGCTGGACACCGGCAACGTCGAAGAGGCAAGTCGGCTGTGGCGGCGCGAAATGTCGGCCCTGACCACGAACAACACGCTCGCCAATCAGGTCGTCCAGACCGGCATCATGGACGACGTGATCGCCGAAGCCGCCCGGCGCATCAAATCCGTCGAGCCGAACATCAGCCCGGACGACATGGTTCTGGACATCGTCTTTGTCGTGAACTGCCAGATCGCGTTGCGGCTGGTCAAGGCGTTCGACGCGCTTGTCAGCGTGGAACTGCACCCGGCGGTCGGGCATGACATCGAAAAAACCCTGCGCTACGCGCAACGCTACTACGCCATCAACCCCGACCGCTTCATCGTGAAAATCCCGCTCACGCCGGAAGGCTACTGCGCGGTCGCCAGAGCGCGCGGCGAAGGCATCCCAATTAACTACACGCTCGGCTTCTCGGCCCGCCAGAACTATCTCGCGGCCCTGCTCTCGAAGCCGAATTACGTCAACATCTTTCTTGGCCGCCTGAACGCGGTCGTAGCCGACAACCATCTGGGCGACGGCAAATTCGTCGGCGAGAAAGTCACCCTCGCCTCGCAAACCGCCGTGCGCGAACTGCGCGAAGCCGACGACACAATCCCGACCCACCAGATCGCGGCCTCGATGCGGAGCGCCGACCAGATTCTGGCGCTTGCGGGCGTGGACGTGTTCACCATCCCGCCCAAAGCCGTGGAAGAGTTCTACGCGCAGGGCCACAAGCCGGAAGACATAACCGGCCGGACGCAGGAGCAGTACGAAGTCAAACTGGGCAACGATACGGACAAAAGCAGCGTCGAGGTTCTGTGGACGATTGACGACCAGTTCAAGAAGTTCGCGGCCTCGCTTGCCAGTCGAGGCGGCGCGAACTTGACCGGCGACGACCTGCGGCAGGCCGACAAAGACTTCGGAACGAAACTGTTCAGCGGGTTCACGCCGGACGAGCAGGCGGCCATCAAGACGAAGGGCAAAATCCCGGAAGTCGCGCGCTGGGCCGGTCGCGCCAGTATGGACGACCTGATGACCGAGTCCGCCCTGCAATCGTTCATCACGGATCAGGCCGCTTTCGACGACCGTATCCGCAAACTGGCCGCCGCCCTGTAAGCGCGTCGGTTCGCATTGCAGCGTCGTGAAATCGAAAACGCCGACGCTCCGCAGCCTGCCAGACTCTGGCGGATCGCGGAGCGTCGTTGTTTTGCCGGGTGTCACGAAAGAGAAAGGAATGCGTTCTTGTTAGAGAAGAAAAAAATTGCGAGCGATCGGAAAATTTACGAAACCGAGACTTTTCCCGTCCGTCAATCAAGCGGAGGGCAAAAACAACGGATTGAAATTTATTCCGTAGGCGTTCCGGTCGCGCACTGCAACCGCTATTATCTCTTTGTACAGTGTGCGTTCCAAACAGAGAACGCGAGTTTCGACCCTCCCATGGGGCCGTCCATACGGCCCCAAATTTTTTCGTCTCTCGGATTTCCAAACCTCCGCTGCAGCGGCACAAGTGACCGCTTTCGCTCCCTTCTCCCATGCAGGGAGAAGGGTCGCCAGCGCAGCGCATGAGGGGTGACCCAAGAGTTCCCGTTACCCCAATCGCTCTCGTTTCCCTCTCCTTGCATTCTTACATTAAGGAGAGAGCCAGGACGCGAGGAATGAGCAATCGAAATCAGCCGACCGGTCCTACGTCCGCGCTGCCGAACCCGCCCGCCTGCTCGTACTTCGCGGTGACGACCGACGAAAAGCCGCCGCGCACGGCGAAATCGCCCGTTATCGTCATGGAGCGCGGCTGACAAACCGCCACCAGGTCGTCGAGAATGCGGTTGATGACCGCCTCGTAAAAGATGCCCTGCTGTCGGAAAGCGTGAAAATAGAATTTCAGGGCTTTCAGTTCCAGGCAAAGCCGGTCGGGAATGTAGTCAATCGTGATCGTGGCGAAGTCGGGCAGGCCGGTTTTCGGGCAGACGGATGTAAATTCCGGGCAGGTATGCACGACGCGGAAGTCGCGCTCCGGGCGCGGACTGTCGAAAACTTCGAGCAAACCCATTTGCCGCTCACGAGTAATAGCGTTACTGAAATCAACGGGCGTATTTGTTGTCGTGTTCATAGGTTGGATTCGGTTTCCTTATCCATTTCAATTTAATCGGGTCAATCGGGTTCCATGCGGCGCGACGTAAAAAGTTGTTCACGGCGCGGCGCGGGTTTGCGCTTTCTCCTGATTATACTCGCTGGCGGGCGCGGGAGCAACCGGACGGGCGGTTTGGGCGTCAGAAACCCCGTCAAAAACAATCGAAAAATATTTTTCGCCAGCCTTTAGCAAAACCGGCAGGCTTGCCGATAAGGGAGTGTCGCCAGCCCGGAAGCGCGCAGAAAAAATCTTTCGGGTCGTAGCGAAAAGCCGTCTTTCTGTTGTATAATGACGGCGTCCAAGCAAGACAACGCTTTTTCGGCGTTCAGGCCATTCCGCCTTTGCGCCTTGCAATTTCCATTCTAAAGAAACGGAGGTAGGTCGCGTGATAATTACCAACCATGCTATTCCCATCGGGACTCCCACGGGAACGGAAGCGGGTTCTTCGGCCCTATCCACCGCGATTCTACGTCTCTCCTGAACGGCAAGTTCTTGCCGCAGGACGACGCGTAATTCGATTTGGCTTCTATGCAACAGGGCAGGGAACGTGCGGCGATTTGATTTTCAAATTCGCGCGCGTTCGCTGTCGCCTCTAGCGAGAGCCGCCGGTGGATAGACCCCATCGTGCGGCTCTTGTTTATTGGTTGCGTTTTGAGGAGAAGCCAGGTCATGCGGCAATTGCTGGAACGGGCGCAGCGCGGCGACACGCGCTCGCAAGCCCTCGTGCTGGAAATCATACAGACGCGCATCGAAAAAATGGCGTCCTACTTCGGGCGGCAGTCCGGCCTGGATTCGGACGATCTGCGCCAAGAAGCCTGGGTCGCCGTGCTGGAAATGCTGCCGCATCTCGACCTCGACGTGGGAGCGCCGGAACAGCACCTGCTCAAGCGGGCGCGCTGGCGCATCCTCGACATCATCCGCTGGCAGCGACGACGGCAGCATCTGCCCCTGTGCGAGGCCGAACTGTGCGCCGCGCCCTACCTCGACCCGCGCAGCGGCATTGATCTCGCGATGCTCCAGGCGAAACTGACGACGATTCAGCGCCGTATCCTGCGCGGCCTGCTGGAAGGTTACACGTGGCGCGAAGTCGGCGCGCTCGTCGGCTGCACTTCCGCCAACGTCGCCTACCACGTCCGCCGAATCCGCGAGGTCTATCAGGCGCTCGACACCGCCGA
>JBBRNU010000420.1:0-4718 GCA_038230115.1 Chthonomonadales bacterium
AGAACCGGGCCGTCGCCGCGCTGCAAAATTTCGCGCTTGCGGGCGATGGCGTCAATCACGGCGAGCGGATTGTACCCGTCCACGCGCTCGGCGTGCATCTGTTCCGGGTTCAGGCCCGCGCCCACCCGCGCCAGCACGCCAAAGCCGCCGGTTTCCCCGACCGGCTGCCCGCCCATGCCGTAGAAATTGTTGACGAAGTTCATGATCAGGGGCAGGCCGCCGCCCAAACTTTTGTCCCACAGCGTCTTGAATTGATCCATCGTGGCGAAGCAGAGGGCTTCCCAGGTCGGGCCGCAGTTGGCGGCGGCGTCGCCGATGTTGCAGATGACCAGGCCGGACTTGCGGTTCACGCGCTTGTACAGGGCCGCGCCGACGGAAATATCCGCCGAGCCGCCGACCAGGGCGTTGTTGGGATAGATGCCGAAGGGGGCGAAGAAAGCGTGCATCGAGCCGCCCATGCCCCGATTGAAGCCGGTATCGCGCCCGAATATTTCGGCCAGCGCGCCGTACAGCAGGAAATCCACCGCCAGGTCTTTCACCGACCCGCTTGCGCCCGCCTCGACAACCTTGAGCGGCCTGCCCTCGTTGTAATCGCGCATGATGGTCATTAGCGCGTCGTCGTCGAGCTTTTCAATCGCGCTCAGACCCTTCGCCAGAATCTCGCCGTGACTGCGGTGACTGCCGAAAATCGCGTCCTCGACGCCCAGAAGGTACGCCTGCCCGACCGCGGACGCTTCCTGCCCGATGCTCAGGTGGGCCGGGCCGCGATGATCGTAGGCGATGCCCTGAAACGCCCCCTTTAGTTTCACCTCGTTGAGCATGCTCTCGAAAGCGCGAATGTAGGCCATGTCGCGGTGAATGCGAACCAGGTCTTCCTGCGCGAACCGCTCCAGCTCGTCTTTCAAACTGCGGCTGTACTGGTTGACGGGAATCGGGTCGAACGTGACGTACCCGCTTTTGCGAACGTCAGCGGGGTGGATCGGCAAAGATTTAGGCATCGGGCGCGTCCTTATGCGAGTCAAGTGGGCGGGTCAAAACAGGGAAGCGGAAATGGCGGTGAAGCGCGCGGAAAGCCGGTTCGAGGCCGCGCGCGGCGTAAATTTGAGATTTGAGCCAGGTTATTCAGCGAACGTGGGCAGCCCGCGCTCGTGTACCTTCATTATGACACAAGGCGGAACCCCGACAGACAATTTCGGGGCCGAGCCTGCAAAAGACTCGCCCCTGAAACGGTTTGCCGCTCTTCGTCTGCCGTCTGTCTGGCGCGACTTACGGACAGGCCCGCCCTCGCCGCGTTTACCGCCGCTTCACCTCTTCTGCTTCAGGTCGCGCTTGAGTTCGGCGATTTCCGCCGCCAGTTCCGCCAGCGCCGCGTTCTGCTTTCGCAGTTCCGCATTCTCGCTTTGCAGCCTGTCCACCTTCGCGTTCAGCGTTTTCATGGCTTCCACGAGAACGGGAATGGCGTTCTGGTACAAGACGGATTTGTAGCCTTCGTTGTCCGTCAGCACCAGTTCGGGAAAGACTTTCTCTACCTCCTGCGCCAGAAAGCCAATCTGTCGCCCGGTCGGGAAGTTCTTGCCCGCCCACTTGTCGCGATCCCAATCGTAGGTCACGCCTCGCAGGTTCAGCACGTCTTCGAGCGCGTTGTCGAGCGTGCGGACGTTCGTTTTCCAGCGGGCGTCGGAAGAGACGGAAACGTTATTGCCGCGAATGACGCCTGCGACATCGAGCTTGTAGGCGGGCGCGTAGGTTCCCACGCCGAGATTGCCGCCGTTGCCCTGCAGCGTGAGGTTGAGGAGCGTGTTGCCGTCGGTAGCGATAGCGTCAATGGATTGATTGTTGGGCCAGATACGAACGGCCGGGTTCGTGGCGTTCTGCGTCAGGTTGCCGCTGTCGGCGATCCAGAGCTGGCGGTCATTGGCGCGGTTGACGCCGGCGAGGAAGGCGATGCCATTGGTATCAATATGGCCCGCCTGATAGAATTCCTGCCCGGACAATACGAGGCTGGCCTGGGACGCCGCCTGATTGTTCACGACCAGGTCGCCGTGAAGCGTAATCGTGTCTTCCGGCTGCTGCGAATAAGTCTGAAAAATGAGGTCACTGGCAGCGCTGTAGTCGCAGCGACCGGAGGGATACGGATTGTTTACGTTGACACCTGAATTCAACAGCATGCTGGACGCTGTGACCGCGAAGGTATAGAGGCTGCCGCTTTGCAGCGATGGGAGCGCGCCCCTCAGGTCGAAATGCTGATTGGCGTAATTCACGCCAACAGTGATGGAACTGCTGTAGAGAAGCGCGCCCGCGATGCCTTCGCCCGCATAAACGCTCAGGTTCATCGTTTCGGGATTACCTGTAATGGTTACCAAGAGAATGTCCAGCCCCGTTAGTTTGCCGGATTGGGAGGGCGTGAACGATTGCCAAATACGCTTCGCGACGCGGGCGCTGCCGATAGTAAGTTGCGACTGATCCCCTTGGAAGGAAACGATCAGCAAATTGTTGGAGACTTTGGGCAGCAGCATAGCATCGGTGATGAGTGACGGGCTGGGGTAGGTTCCCGTCAGGTCGCCACCCGCCGCGCTGCCCGGCATCAGAACGCCCCCGGCGATGCTGGCGGCAGTCAGGCTGCCGTCGGGAACTGTGAGCGCGGTATTGGCGACGAAAGCGTAGGCGTTTGAAGCGAACGGCTGGCGCGGCGTCAAGGGCGGGTCGCCGCCGACTTTGATTTCCAGGTAGGGCGTCACGAGCGGATTGGCGAACACGCTTGTCAGCGAATTTCCGCCCTTGAAACCCGCCGCGAAGTTGAGATTTGCGCTGAAAACGCCGTTATGCACCGTCACGTTGGCGCTGGTTTGCTGCCAGAGAACGTGTCCGTTGGTCGAGGCGTCGAAGAGCGTGAAGGTCAGGTTTTGCGTGGTCGTGTCGGCGACGGGCGTGCCGTCTGGTTTGGCGAGGCGTCCCTGAAACGTCAGGAACGAGGGGACAGGCGGCGCGATTTGGGCGAACGAGGCGACGGCGAGCGACAAGAGCAGAGCGGCAAGCGGAACAAGGCGTTTCATTCGAGAAATCTCCTTTCGAGAGGGGCGGGCGCGAGGGAGTTTACGGCGGCTGGCGGATTATTCGGGGCGGGCAGGCCGAATTCCTGCGGCAAGGATACCGGGAAAACGAAGGGGAGAGCATTCGCATGGAAAAGGCGGTCTTCGCCAGATGAAGCGAAGACCGCCTTTGTCGGCGCGGGCAGGGAAGCGGGATTCAGGGCGCGTTGGAGGCGGTGCGGGCGGGCGCGACGACGGACGCGGCGCGCGACAGGGCCATCGTAAAGCGCGCGGCCTTCTCCGGCGTCACGAGGGCCAGAATCTGGGCGACCTGCTTTTCGTCCATGCGGCGCAGCAGGCCGAGCGCGTGGGCGTCGGGCAGCTTGGCGAGAATGCGGGTCACGGTATCGGGCGGCATCTGCTCATAGACTGTCGCCATGCGCGCGAGTTCTTTGGGGTCGGGCAGCGCGGTCAGGGCAGCGGCTTCGGCCTCGGACTTGTTTTTGGCCTGCGAGTCCCGCTGCGCCTGCCATGCGGTCCGCTCCTCATCGAAAGCGGCGCGCTGGGCGGCGAGCGCCTTCTTTTCCGCCGCAAGCGGGTCGGGCGCAGCGACCGCGCGGGCGCGGACAACCGGCTCCGGCTTGGTTAATTTGGCAAGCCGCAAGATCACGCCCAGCGCCTTATTTTTGCGCGCAAGGGATTGGACGGGAATCACGCCGATTTTCGCCAGCCCATACACGCCGCCCAAAATCACCAGCAGGGGCAGCAGCAGAGCCAACCCGATTTTTACTATCTTCGGCATACTTCTCGCTCCGTTCGTTCCATCATCCCGATTTCAATTTCGTTTATTGGCCCATCAGTTTCATGATGCGCTGCACGTACTGCTGCGTTTCGGCGAAGGGAGGCACGCCGTTGTATTTTCGCACGGCCCCGGAACCGGCGTTGTAGGCGGCGAGGGCGCGCGGAACGTCGCCGCCGAACTCGTGCATCAGCCCGGACAAATGCCGGGTTCCCGCCGCGATGTTCTGTTCGGGGTCGAAAGCGTCCTGTACGCCATAGCCCGCCGCCGTTTCCGGCATCAATTGCATCAGCCCCTGCGCTCCAACCGCCGACCGGCTGCGCGGGTTGCCGCCGGATTCCTGCTGAATGACAGCCCGGACAAGTTCCGGCGCGAGTCCGTTCTGCGCGGCGTATTTCGAGACGAGCGCTTCGATGTTCGGCGCGAACGGCCCGGCCCCGCCCATCGGCTGCAATTTCACGCCGCCCCCGGCCTGCGCCAGCATCACGTTGAACGGCTGATTGGCCGCATCCCCGCCCTGAAGCGCGGCGGCGAGCGCGGGCGAATTGGGCGCGACTGGCGGCGCGGTCGAAGCGGGCGGCGCAGGCGCGTTCGCCATGCCTCCCAGCCGGGCCTCGATCTCCTGCACGCGCGCTTGAACCGCCTGCAGGCGGCTTTCCATTCCCATCATTTCCATCGAATTGTCTCCTGCCTTTTCTTTCCGCATCGAGAAACTTAATCCAACCTTAATCCAACCTTAATAAGGGAGGGGGTAAAATTGGTAGTATAATGCCAAAACTTAACGAATTTGGAAGCGTTGGGTTTCACTTTCGTTCGTGTCCGCTTTTGTCTGAACAGAAAGGGGCAAATTACCGGCGTTAAAAAATTGGCAAACTTTTAGAAAAGCCTTG
>JBBRNU010000421.1:0-4711 GCA_038230115.1 Chthonomonadales bacterium
ACTGCCCGCCCCGGGCGCACTTCCCGCACCGGGCGCACTTCCCCCACCGGGCGCACTTCCCGCACTGGGCGCACTTCCCGCACTGGGCGCACTTCCCGCACCGGGCGCGGCAAGCGAAGCCCCTACGAGATTCGTGTGAAAACAGTCAACGCTTATTGAAACGGGAGCAAGCCCGCTGGCTTATTCCTGCTCGGCGCGAGGATGGGCCTTATCGTAGACCTGCTTCATGCGCTCGGTCGTGACGTGGGTATAAATCTGCGTCGTGATCAGATGGGCGTGGCCCAGGAGTTCCTGCACGGCGCGCAGGTCGGCCCCGTTGTCCAGCAGGTGCGTGGCGAACGAGTGGCGCAGAGTGTGAGGCGTGGTTTTCAGACGTTCCGAGGCGACGCGGAAATACTTGTCGAACGTCCGGCGAATGCCCCGGTCAGAGAGCCGCCGCCCGAATTTGTTGAGGAAAACGGCGGGGTCGGGCGTCCCCTCGTTGTGCGCGGCGAGTTCGGGACGGCCCTCGCGCAGATAGGCCCGCATCGCTTCGATGGCCTGACGGCCCATCATCGCCATACGCTCTTTATTGCCCTTGCCGTGCAGGATTCGCAGTTCTTCCTCGTCGAGATCGAGGTCTTGCAGGTCGAGGGCGTGGGCTTCCCCGGCGCGGATACCGGAAGCGTACAGGAGTTCCATCAGGGCGCGGTCACGCAGGCCGTCGGGCGTGTTGACGTCGGGAGCGTCCAGCAGGGTTTCCACTTCGGGCAGGCGCAGAAACTGCGGGATGCGCTCCTCCTGCTTGATAGCGAGCAGGCCGATGGTCGGGTCGGCGTCGAGGTAGGCCTGCCGCAAGGCCCAGCGTGAAAAGGCGCGCAGCGAGGCGAGTTTGCGCGCCAGGGACGTGCGCTTATATTCGCCCTGCTGCAAATCGGCGAGAAACGCGCGGACGTGGGCGCGCCCGACCCGGTGCAGCGCGCCCGGCCCCAGTTCCGGGTGCGTTTCCACATACCCCAGGAACTGCGCGATGTCGGCGCGATAGGCGCGAACCGTGTGCGCGGCGGCGTTCTTCGCCAGTTTGAGGTGCTGCAAAAATCCATGCAGCACGTCGTTCAAGGCCGCGCTCAGTCCCGGTTCCAGGGGAGGAAGCGGGGCGGCGTCTCGAAATTCCGGTTCCGGTTCGGGCGGGGTCAGGCTGTCGGGCATGGCGTCGTTCTCGCGGACGGGTCAGGCGTCTTTGCGGCGGCTTTCAAGATGCGCCTGCTCCGCCGCTTCGATCTCGGCCAGGGTCTTGCGAACCGGCGTTTCTTCCGCTTCCCGTTCCTGCTTCGCTCTGTTTTCCTCGCGCGCTTTGCCCGGCGCGACGTCCTTGAGGTTGACGAGGACGGTGTAGCGCAAATGGAAATCTTTTTCCTGCTCGCCCAGGCGGTTGCGCGCCTCGTCGGAAAGCCCGTCGAGCCAGCGCGTCTTCATTTGCTCGCGCACGTCGGCGTGCCGCTGTCCGACCGGCTCGCTCAACGCCTCGTCGTCCACCTCAACGGTGGCTTCCTCCGTCTCGTAAATCTTCTGGATCGTGCCGGTCAGGTTCCGAAAATGATTGTAGAACAGCCCCGACTTCACATCGTCGGCGGTCGCGTCCCGGTCAATGATTTGCACCCGGTCGCCCTCTTTCAGCGTTGTCGCCATGCGGCTGCCACTCCTTCCCGCCTGCTTGCTCCGCGTGATTTTCGCGCAGCGGTTCGCTCTTGTTGGAAATAGTATACCCTGCGCCCCAGCCTCCGCGCTCACCACCGGATGCAAGACATCGTCAAGTCGTATTCGGAGTTCAATTTTGGAGGGGAAGGCCTGCTCGGGCGTTGGAAATTCTCCGGCCTGAATACTTTGAACGCATCGCGATACCGTCCAGAGAAATTCCGCTTGGCTGACATGGAATTTGCGGCTCAACGCACTTCGGCGCTTCGCTGTCTGATTCCCCCTTCCCCGCCGGGGAAGGGGGCGGGGGGTTAGGTGAATTCGGCGTGTCAGGCAGCCTACTTCAGCGTCGGACTCACCGATTTCGACAGAATGGGCGTCGGGTCGAGATGGCCCAGAACGAACGCCGCGTCGCTGCGCCCGAACAGAAAGTCCGTGTTGTCCGGGGCGAAGGCGAACGCCGTTACGCCCGTCCGCGTTTCCAGCGTGTCGCTGACGATGAGACGGCCCGTCAGCGGGTTCACGAACAGGATGGTTCCGTCCTGGCTGCCGATGCCGAGCGCTTTGCCGTTGGACGAGAAGGCGACGCCGCTCACGCTGCCATTGCGCGGATAGGAGAGCGCGACCGTTTGCGTGGCGACGTTCCACAAGAGCGCCAGGTTGTCCGCGCCCCCGCTCGCCAGCAGGCTGCCATCCGGGGAGAACGCGACCGTCCGCACCGCCGAAGCGTGCGCGTATTTGCGGCCCAGAAGCTGACCGTCGGAGACGCGCCACCAGCGCACGGCGGGGTCGTTGCCGCTGAAGTCGCCCGACCCTGCCGCCAGGGTTTGACCGTCCGGGGAGAAGGCGACACAGTTATAGATGATACCGCTTGTGTTGGTATCGTTTAAGGTCTCGATAAATCCGCCATCCGAGGCGCGGAACAGGGTGATGCCGTTCGCGCCTGCCGCCGCGAGTATCTGGCCGTTGGGCGAGTAAGCGAGGGCGTTCAGGTTGCCATTATAGTTCATGGTGACGAGAGGCGTAATGCTGTTGGGCTGCCAGATACTGATCGGGCCGAAATAGTTGCCGAACGCGACGGTCTGGCTGTCGGGCGCGATTGCTAATGCGTTGACCCGCGACGCCTGATAATACGCCCAGCCCGGCTGTGTATCGTAGCGGCCCCAGAACTGCACGCGGAACCCGTCGCTGGTAACGACATTCTGGCCGTTCGGCGCGTACTGCACGATCTGGATGTATTGATTGTACGTCGCGGTCAGGCGCGAAATCTGGCTTCCCGTCGCGGCGTCCAGAACGATGGTTCCGAGGCTGGAGCCAACATACGCGAGGGATTGGTCGCCAGGCAGATACGCGAGGGCGAGCGGCGCGCTGTTGGCGTTCGACGCGAAATTGTGCAGGCGCTGCCCATCCGAAACCCGCCAGAGCGAAACGGAATTGTAGGCGTCGTTGGTGAGGAGCGTTTTGCTGTCGGCGGCGAAATCGAGCGTTCGCACGATGCCCACGCCGGTATTGAAGGTCTGAACCTGCGCGCCGGTCGCGACGTTCCACAGACGCGCGTAATTGTCGAAATGGTTGGTTTCGTTGTAGGCGTTGCCCGCGCCCGACGCCAGCGTTTTGCTGTCCGGCGCGAACTGGACGACGTGAATTTCGGCGGTGTGGCCGGTGAGCGTCTGCGTCAGCGCGCCGGTAGCGGGATTGTACAGCCGAATCAGTTTGTCCTCACTGCCCGCCGCCAGCGTCTGGCCGTCAGGCGCAAAGGCCAGCGTGCGGACATTGGAGCCGACCGAAATCGAGACGAGCGTCGCGCCGGTCGCGACATTTACCAGCCGGACGCTGTTGTCCGCGCCGCCGAGAGCGAGTTTTTGCCCATCAGGAGAAAAAGCGAGCGCGTTGACCGCCTGCGTTCCCGCAATCGTTCGCAGCAGGCTGCCGTCTGCCACGCGCCACAACTTCACGGTCTTGTCCCCGCTGCCCGACGCCAGCGTTTGCGCGTCCGGGGCGAACGCCAGCGCGTTGATGGAGCCGGTATGTCCCAGAAGCGTGTGCAGCAAGACGCCGTCTGCTTCGCGGTGCAGCTTCACGGTCGTATCGGACCCTGCGCCGCCGCTCGCCAGAAGCTGCCGGTCGGCGGAGAATGCGACCACGCGCGGGCCGTAGATATGTCCGCCGCGCGCCCAGAGCGTTGTAACACCATGCGGCAGGGGGAGGGAAGCCGGGACTTGCGCCCGACCGGGCGCGGCGCCGAGCAAAAGGGACAGCAGGGATAGCAGGGATAGAAGGAGCGCCAGGGACGCCCCCAGGTTGAGCGGACAAAGCGTCGGACGGTTTAGCGCGGGGTTTCGCAACAGCATTGTCAGACCTTTCGCCTTTCAGGGGACGGGAAGTCCCCTTTCAATTCGCCTTGCAGGGGACGAAAATTCCCTTCGTTGAAGGGCAAGGAAGGGCCGGGAAGCCCTTACCGGGAGGCGCGCTCCGCCTCCTATTGTCGCAAACGCGGGTCGAGGGCGTCGCGCAGGGCGTCGCCGAAGAAGTTGAACGCCATCACGGTCAGCGCGAGGGCGATACTGGGAACCAGCAGCAGCAGGGGCTGCGACTGCTTGAAGGGCAGGGCGTCCTCGATCATGCGCCCCCAGCTTGGAAAGGGCGGCTGCACGCCCAACCCCAGAAACGACAGCGTGGCTTCGGCCAGAATCACGCCCGCAATATCCTGCGTGATCTGCACGATGATCGGACTGAGCAGGTTGGGCAGCAGATGCCGCCACAAAATCGTCCGCTCGCGCGCTCCCATCGCCCGCGCCGCCTCGACAAACTCCTTTTCGCGCAGGCTCATCGCCTGTCCGCGCACCAGTCGCGCCATGCCGGGCCAGCCCACGACCGCGAGCGCGAAAAACAGCGTGAACAGCGAGACGGCGGGCGGCAGCGCCTGACTGCCCGAGCGCACAATTGCCGACAGCAAAATCGCCAGCAGAATGTCGGGCATGGCGAACATCAGGTCGGTCACGCGCATTAGACACAGGTCGGTGCGACCGCTGCGATA
>JBBRNU010000422.1:0-4638 GCA_038230115.1 Chthonomonadales bacterium
GCGTCATGGCGCGGGCGACGCGCCCCGGCGCAAGGTGGCGATACTGCAGCGCAAGGCTGCGCCGCCCGCCCGCGCTGAAGCCCGCGACGTTGGCGATCGTGAGGGTATCACGCGTGTCAGCCCCCGTATCCGGGCGAAAACTCTGCACGCTGCCGGGCAGTTCGAAATGAAAGCGCGCCCCGTCTTTCGGCGCGGTCGGGGCTAGTCCGGCCAGAGACTGCGCGATATGAACGATGTGATAGGCCTCCTGCACGGCGTCGGAAATCGCGCGCCCGCCGTCGGCTGTCGGCAAATAGAGTTGGTCGGCGACCGGGCCGCGCCAGTCCGGGCCGTCGTCAATCGCGGCCAGCCCGCCCCGAATGCCGAGCAGACAGCCGACGTTGGCCGAATTGCAGTCGGTATCCCACCCGCAGGTATTGACGATTTTCAGCGACGTCTGGAAATCGCCCTCGCCGTGCAGGAGCGCGTGAATGATCAGCCCGTGATTGGGAACCATGTGGCAGTTGCCGCCGAACTTGTCGTAGCCATAATGGGCGGCGATTTTTTCGCGGGTCTTGCGCCAATCCTTTTCCCCGTCGTGCCAGGCGCGAATGTCGCCGATCATGCGGAAAATCACGGAGTCTTTCGGGATGAGGGCGACGGCGGTCTCGATGAGGCGGTTGATGTCGCGCTCGACGAACGCCAGGGCCGCCATCGCCGCCACGACCTGCGCGCCGTAAATCGCTTCGCCGTCGTGACTGACGCTGGCGGCGCGGCGGGCGAACTCGGCGGCGCGTTCGGGGTCGCCGGGCGCGATCATGCCCCACCCGTCAATGAAAATCTGCGACCCGATCTGCTCAGCGACGACCTTGCCGTTGCGCGCAATCGAGCCGCTTTCCGGGGCCGGAACGCCATGCTTGAGGCGCAGAAACGCGGTATGCTCCGTAGAGTTGCCCATCCCGCCCCACCACAAAATCGTGCGTTTCTCGATGAGGTAGTTGAGCCAGGTCTGCCCGATCTGCCGCGCGGTCAGGCCGGGGTCGTTGCCGTAATCGGGGAGGGCGCGCAGGAAAGTGAACGTGCCGGAAATATCATCGTCGGTCACGACGAGCGGGACGCCGCGCCGTTCGTGGATGTAGTAGTTGATCTCGCCGAACTCCGCCGTGATCTTTTCGTAGCTCCAGCCCTCGATGGGACGGCCCAGATAGACGCCGATGATTTTGCCCAGCACGCCGGCATAGACGCGCTCGGTGTAATCCGAGTAATCCAATGGAAAGTCCGATGAAAGGTCTGGCATTCGCGCCCTCGTTTCCGCCGAAAGGATAAATTGGCTTCCGCCTGCCGCGCACGGTTTCAACCTGTGACATTCTTACAACGCTCCAGCCTCGATTTCCTTCCCGGCTCGCATTTCAAGTCCAAAGGAATAAACCGATGCGCCTGGCAAAATCGCGTTTTTCCGGTTCCTCAAAAAAAAGACCGCGCTTCTCCTTGACATTCTCACAAAGATAATGTAATCTATAAGAGAACATTCGCGGAGGGGGAACATTGTCGCTCTCGAAAGCCGATTTGCTTCTGCATCCGATCCGGGGCCGCATCCTGATGGTTCTCGCCCGCCGCCGCATGACGACGCGCCAGATCGCGCACGCCCTGCCCGACATTTCGCAGGCTTCCGTGTACCGTCACGTCGCCGTTTTAGCCGAAGCGGGCGTCCTTCAGGTCGTCGAGGAAATCCCGATACGCGGCGTAATCGAGCGCGTCTACGCTTTCGATGAGGACGCGGCGTTGGTGCGCCCCGACGAGATGACGACGGCGGCGCCCGACGACTACCTGCGTTATTTTCAAATGTTTGTGGACGACTTGATGCAGATTTATCGGCGGTACGCCGGACAGGAAAACGCGCATCCGAACCGGGACGGGGTCGCGTTCTGGGGCGAGATTCTGCATTTGACGCGCGAGGAGCGGCGCGAGGTCGGCGAGGAACTTCGCAGCGTAACGCGCAAACGGCGGGATAACGAACCGCGTCCCGACCGGCTTCGCTACTACATCGGGCGGGTTTTTATTCCAGATAGCAGCGAGGACGGCCTGCCCCAAGCCGCGCCGGAAGACCGCCCGCAATGACGCGAACGCCCCGTCCTGCACGGAGCGCCTACGGCGAACAAAGACCGGAGTTCACGCTTCCTGATCTCAATATTAGCGAGATTAGCGAGGAGACGCCATGCAGTCCTCTGAAAACAGCCGTTCCAGCCGCCGTCCGCAGACCGCCCGGCCCAGCGTTCTCAGCCTCCTCGCGGGCGGGCTGATTGGCGCGACCGGAGCCATGATTGCCGTATGGGGGGCGGCTCCGCTGGTGAAAACGGCGGCGCGCTCTCGCATGGGCGGCGTCGGGCTGATCGTCCTGATGCTGGTAGAACTGGTTTTCGCGCTGATGGCGCATGAATTGGGCCATGTTCTCGCCGCGCTATCGGTCAAATTTCGTTTTCAACTCCTCGTCATTGGGCCGCTGCGCGTCGAGCGCGACGAATCCGAACGGCTCCGGGCGCGCTGGAACCGCGACTTGACGATGTACGGCGGCGCGGCGGCTTCGCTTCCGACCGATACGCACAATCTTCTGCAGCGCTTCGCGATTGTCATTGCGGGCGGGCCGCTGCTGAGTCTGCTCTTGTGCGGCCTCGCGCTCACGCTGTCGGCGCAAATCCCGGCGGCGAACGCCGCAGTCCGTTTCGCGTTCGCATGGTTTGGCCTGGCGTGCGGCATGGTGTTTCTCGCGACCGCGCTGCCGCTGCCGGGAGGCGCGTTTCAGACGGACGGCGCGCGATTGTGGCAGCTGCTGCGCGGCGGAGCGCAAGCGACCCGAACGGTCGCGCTGCTGACGCTCACGGCCCTGCTCCGTGCGGGCGTCCGGCCCCAAAAATGGGAGGCCCGCTGGATGGAGGCCGCGCTGGAACCCGCGGACGGCTCTCCTTCCGAGTGCATGGCGCGCTACTTTGCTTACCTGCGCGCCCTTGACAGCGGCGCTGTCGCAGAAGCCGAAACGCGCCTGATGCGCGCGGTCGAACTTCTGCCCGGCCTGCCGCATTCAGTTCAGGCCGCCTGCCATCTGGAAGCCGCCTATTTCGCCGCGTATTGGCAGGGGCGGCGGGACAGCGCCGAGCAGTGGTTTGCAAAAGTTCCGGTTCCGCCGCCCGGCATCCCGCGTTACGAGTGGCTGCGCGCTCAGGCCGCCGTCAGCGGCGTTCGCGGCGACGCCGCAGACACGATAGCGCAGGCGACCGAGGCGCTGCGGCTGGCTCCGGCGTCCGCCGTCTGGAGCCGCGCCCGGCTGCTCGAAATGCAGGCCCGCTTCGCGGCGACCCAAACAGAACGGTCGGCTTCCCTGACGCAATTTAAGGGAAACTGAACGTCAATGTCTTGTCTACTACGGTCGAGCAGACAAGCTTATTGTTCTCACAACCATTTCAACCAGGAGCCTTTCTATGCAGCTGCAACGTAGGTACGCTTTTCGATTCGCCCCCGCCCTGATGACCGCGCTGGCTTTCGCCGGGCCGCAAAACTTGCTCGCCCAAACCCGGCATGGCGTGGACGTGACGACGATTGACCGCCGCGTCAAGCCCGCCGACGATTTCTACCAGTACGCCAACGGCGGCTGGCTCGCAAAAACAAAACTGCCTGCCGACAAGCCCTACTACGGGGCGTTCGTGGAGGTGAAAGATCGCAACGAGGCGATCCTGCGTCAGGTCGTCGAGGCCGCCGCGAACGATAAAGCCGCTCTTCCCGACTCGCCGCGCGGCAAAGTCGGCCTGTTTTATCGGGTGGGCATAGACGAGGCGCGGGCCGAAAAACTGGGCGCCGCGCCGCTTCAGCCCATCCTCGACCGTATCGCTGCCGTGCAGGACAGCGGCGCGCTGATGGAAACGCTCGCCCGCCTGCATCGTCAGGGCGTCGCGGCCGGGTTCATGGTCGCCGCCGGGCAGGACGACAAGGACAGTACGCGCATCATCGTGCAGATGGGACAGGGCGGCATGGGCCTGCCGACCCGCGACTATTATACCAACGACGACGAGAAATCGAAAACCCTTCGGGCGCTATATCTCGCCCACATCGCCCGCGTCCTCGCGCTGCTTGGCGACAAGCCGGACGAGGCGAAAACCAATGCCGACACGGTTCTCGCGTTCGAGACCCGGCTGGCGAAAGCGTCGCTGACGCCGGTGCAAATGCGCGATCCGAACGCGGTCTATCACAAGATGACCCTTGCGGAACTTCAGGCGCTCACGCCCCAGACCGACTGGAACCGCTATCTGACCACGCTGGGCAAGCCCGATCCCGGCGACCTCGACGTCGGAATGCCCGACTTCCTGCGCGAGTTCGGCAAAATGACGACCGACACGCCCCTTCCGCAGTGGAAAACGTATCTGCGCTGGCAGGCGGCCAAAGCCTACGCGGGCCGACTGAGCAAAGCGTTCGTGGACGAGAACTTCGCGTTCGGTTCGGCGCTGACCGGCCAGAAAGAATTGTCGCCTCGCTGGAAGCGCGTGCTGGGCATGACCGACGCCGTGCTGGGCGAGGCGACCGGGCAGCTGTACGTGGCGAAGACCTTTCCGCCGGAAGCCAAACAGCGCGCCCTGAAACTCGTCAAGAATTTGCAGGCCGCGCTGCGCGAGC
>JBBRNU010000423.1:0-4637 GCA_038230115.1 Chthonomonadales bacterium
AGGGCGTCCAGGTCGAGCGTGCGCCATTTCGCGTCGGGACTGCGCCGCAGCACGCCGCTGCCCGTGCAGGGCGCGTCCAGCAATACGCCATCGGCAGTTCCATAAAGTTTGTTTATCTTACGCTGCAGACTGACCGCAGGTTGCCACGTTCCCGCGTCATCGGCAGGAATAATCTGGCTTTCCACGCAGGTAATCCCGGCCCGCTTCACGCGCTTGTCCAGTTCTTCCAGGCGCGGCGCGGACGTGTCGAAGGCGATGAGACGGCCTTGATTTTGCATGAGCGCGGCGAGGGCGAGGGTTTTGCCGCCCGCGCCCGCCGCCACGTCCATGATCAGTTGGCCGGGTCGGGCGTCGGTCAGCAGGGCCGCAAGCTGGCTGGCCTCCTCCTGCACCTCGAACCAGCCGAAGCGAAAACCGGGCAGGTCATGCACATTGACCCGCCCCGGCAGTTCCACGCCCCAGGGCGAAAAGCGCGTTGGAGCCGCGTCTTCCAGGGTCGCGAGTATCTTGCCGCGCGTCGCGCGCAGGGCGTTGACGCGCAGCGTGACCGGAGCCTGCTGGTTCAAGGCCCGCCCCGCCGCAATCGCCTCGTCCCCCAGCAGCGTTTCCAGCCCCGCCGCCATCGCGTCGGAAAACCCCAGCGTGGTTCGCAGATAATCGCCGGGCGTATCGGGGCCGGGCAGGGTCGTCAGCGCGCGTTCCAGGGCTTGCAAACGTTCCGGCGCAACCCCTTCGCCAATGTTCGGCGGCGTGGTCGTCACAGTCAGGGCTTCGTCTGCCCCGGTCGCCAGAAGCGTCCACAGGTTCAGCAAATTCTCCGGCGAAGCGTCCTGCCCCAGCGCGCTCAGCAAAAACTCCTGACGCCGCAGATAGCGCACGCTGCCGTAAATCGCGGCGCTGATCCAGCGGCGCTCGCTGGAATTAAGGTATTTGCGCGACCGAAACTCCGCCCCGACCACGCGATCCAGGGGCGTGCGCTCGCGCTCCGCTTCCCAGCGGGCGTAGATTTCCGTCGCGGCCCGCAGCGAGCGCGGCGACAGCCCCCGTTCGTTTCGTCCGCCCCCCGCTCCCGCTTCCCCTGCCGCGTCCTTCGTTTCGTCTCTCTCGACTGCCTCCAAAACCATCCTACTTTCTCTCATTTCGTCTTCGCGACCGAGGGCGCGTTAAGACGCTTTCGCTCTTCCAGGTCTATCGCAGCCGCCGACAACCTTTTCGCGATGAGTTCCACCGCGTATTCAGTCGGGGAGACGCCCGCCTTGATCGCCTCCGCCTGAAGTCGTGATTCGAGGGGTCGGGGCAGGTCAATCATCAAACTCATGGGCGGCTCCTCCTTTTTGAATTGTTTTAGAATGAAGGCGCAAACCTGCTTTGTATAATAGCACAACCGAAATTGTTCTGTCCGTTCTCCTGAGCGAAGGCGGCGCTATTTCCTGCTTCGGGTCTATTCGCGCAATCAACGCCCGCCAGCCCAGAGCGCCTGGATCGCCGCCGCCTGCGCGAACCCATGCGCGTCCTCATTGGCGCGATACCATCGCTCGCCGCGAATCGCCAGCGAAAGCGGAATTCGGCCCGGCATTTCCAGATGCCCGTTGCGGTCGTTTTGCTGGAGCCATTCCGTCGCATAACGCAGCCAGATATTGCGATAGGCTTCCGGCTGATTGGCGAACCAAGCCGCCTCCTCATAGCCCCACACATAGGGAATGCCAACGCCCTCGCGCCCCTCTTTACCGCTCACCCCGCACTGATCGAATTCCACCAGATACGGACTCTGCTCGCACCGCCAGCCGCTCGGATGAATACCGCCCGGCGTGCGCCCATACAGCGTATCCGCATGGTACAGCGCCAGTTGCGCCCGCTGCGGCCTGCCCGCGATTTCCACAGGACGCAGCGGATAACTCAAAAAATCGAGGAGCAGGCGTCCGTCATTATCTATGGGCAGACGCTTGGCAAGCGTGATGTGTCCGTCAAACAGCGCGTAATGACGGCGCGCATGGGCGTCGGCATAGCGGCGAACGCGCTGGAAAAGGTCTTGCCAGCAGCGCAGGTCGGGGTCGCGCTCGCCCGTCAAATGTATCTGGCCCCAATGGATGGCCTCGTACCCGGCGTCAATATAGCGCCGCGCCCGGTAATAAAACCACAGGCGCGTTTCCGGCTTGGTAATGTCCGGCACGGAGCCGCCCGGCTGCCAGTGGTCGCGCAGATGGCCTTTATCGAACAGCATGTCCTGATAACGGAAATTCCGTTTTTCGACAGTCATGCCGGATTCGACAAAAGCCCATTCCGGGATGTCAATTGTGTTTACGCCATCGTAAACAGCCTCGAAAATCGCCGCCTGCACGATGCATTCCGGGTCGTCGGCATGAAGCGAGTCGGCGACGCGCTGCGCCCGTTGCCAGGCGTCGCGCTCGCCCGCCACCGGCTGTCCCCACAAGAACGCCGCGCGCCCGATGAACTTGGCCCCAATTGTCTTCAGCATCTTCCGGTCGTCGGGAAAGGTCTCGCTTTCGCTCAGGCCCGTCATCGTCACCGCGCGGGACAGATACGCTTCCAAAACCGGGCGCGAAATCGAGTCCTTGAACCGGTAGTCGCGGCGAAGTTGGGTCTGCGCCCGACACGGCGCGAGCGCCAGCATGAGAAAGAGGGCAAGTTTCCAGCGCGTCACTGGCGACCTCCTGCGTTACGAACTGTACCCGTATCTCAAAAAGCGAAGGAGCGAGCCGGAAACGTTTTCCGCCCGCTCCTCCCTCTTATTTGTTCTACTTATTCGTCGCTTTTCGCACCGACTTGGGCTTGTTGTAGAGGGCTTTGTCTTTGCCCAGGGGCGTCGCGTTGGCGTTGTTCCCCACTTCGGATTTGGGCGCGAACTTCCGCAGCTCGTTCACCTCGTCGCGCAGTTCCGCCGCGTACTCGAAGTTGAGGGCGCGGGCCGCCTCCTTCATCTCTTTTTCCAGACCGCGAATCACTTCCTCGATTTGCGACAGCGACAGCGTGGCCGGGTCCTGCCGCAGCCGGGTCATGCCGTTCGCGCCGCCGTACTCCGACCGCTCTTCCGCCACCTTTTCGGCATTCAGCAGATCGCGCACCGCTTTCTTCACCGTTTGGGGCGTGATGCCATGCTCCGTGTTGTAAGCGACCTGCTTTTCGCGCCGCCGGTTGGTCTCATCAATGGCGCGCTGCATACTGCCCGTCAGGTTGTCGGCGTACATCAGCACCTGCCCGCCCACATTGCGCGCCGCGCGTCCGATGGTCTGGATCAGCGACGTTTCCGAGCGCAGGAACCCCTCTTTGTCGGCGTCCAAAATCGCGACGAGCGAGACTTCCGGCAAGTCCAGCCCTTCGCGCAGCAGGTTGATGCCGACCAGCACATCGTGAACGCCCAGCCGCAGGTTTCGCAAAATCTCGCTGCGCTCCAGCGTTTTGATGTCGCTGTGCAGATAGTTGACCTTGATTTTCAGGTCTTCGAGATACTCCGTCAAATCCTCGGCCATCCTCTTCGTCAGCGTCGTGACGAGAACGCGCTCTTCGCGCGCCACACGCTGCCGAATTTCGCCGATCAGGTCGTCAATCTGGCCTTTGGTGGGGCGCAGAACGATTTCCGGGTCTATCAGCCCGGTCGGGCGGATGATCTGTTCGACCATCGTGGGCGCGTGTTCTTTCTCAAACGGGCCGGGTGTGGCCGAGACGAAAATGGCCTGGCCGATCCGCTCCTGCAGTTCGTGGAACTTGAGCGGGCGATTGTCGGCGGCGCTGGGCAGGCGGAACCCGTACTCGATGAGCGTGTCTTTGCGCGCCTTGTCGCCGTTATACATGCCGCGACATTGCGGCAGGGACTGGTGACTTTCGTCTATGACGACGAGATAATCTTTGGGAAAGTAATCGAGCAGGGTATGCGGCGGCGTGCCGGGTTCGCGCCCGTCCATGAACCGTGAATAGTTTTCGATGCCCGAACAGTAGCCTAACTCCTTCATCATTTCGATGTCGAAGCGCGTGCGCTGCTCGATGCGCTGCGCCTCGATGAGCTGGTTGCGGGCCTTGAAATAGGCCACGCGCTCGTGCATCTCTTCCTCGATCTGCCGAATTGCCTGCGTCAGCCGCTCCTCGGACGCGACGAAGTGCGAGGCCGGAAAGACGGTAATCGTGTCGCGCGCCCCGACGATTTCGCCCGTCAGCGGGTCGGCGAGGACGATCTTTTCCACGTCGTCGCCGAAGAACTCCACGCGAATCACGATTTCCTCGTCGGCGGGCTGAATCTCCAGGGTGTCGCCGCGCACTCGGAACGTGCCGCGCGTCAGTTCCATGTTGTTGCGCGTGAACTGCATATCAATCAGACGGCGCAGGGCGTCTTCGCGGTCGAGGGGCTTGCCGCGCTCCAGGGGCAGAATGATGCGCTGATACTCTTCCGGCGACCCCAGCCCGTAAATGCACGAGACGGACGCGACGACGATGACGTCCCGGCGTTCGAGAATGGACTGCGTGGCCGAATGGCGCAGACGGTTGATCTCGTCGTTGATGCTCGAATCTTTTTCGATGTACGTGTCGGTCTGCGGCACATACGCTTCCGGCTGATAGTAGTCGTAGTACGAGACGAAAAATTCGACGGCGTTGTTGGGGAAAAACTCGCGGAACTCGCCGCATAG
>JBBRNU010000424.1:0-4631 GCA_038230115.1 Chthonomonadales bacterium
CCACCGCGCCGCCCACATCGCGCTCGCCACGCCGACCGGCCTGATTGTTTTGCAGCGACGCAGCCCGACGAAAGCGGACTGGCCCGACGCCCTCGACATGGCCGTCGCCGGTCATGTCGCGCAAAACCCGGATAACAGCGACCAGACCTTTTTGCAGGCCGTCTGGCGCGAGGCCGAAGAGGAAATCGGCTTGAAAGCAAAAGACGCCCGCGACACGCTCGTCGAAGAACGGCTAGCGCCCCTCGGCCCGCCCTACGTCAGTTTCGACGCCGATCTGAGCCGCAATCCCCCGTTTCGTAACGCCGAAACGCGCCAGATTTTCCAGGCGACGCTCACGGGCGAAGGGCTGGCCCGCCTCGCGTTCACCGACAACGAAGTCGCCGGGCTGCTGCTCGTGACGCCCGAATCCGCCTGGAACCTGCTGGCCGGGGAGCGAACCGGAGAACGCATCGCCAGCGGCCTGCGTGGCTCGCTCCCGCGCTATCTCGATTGGCGGGCGCAAACCGCTGCCGCCGCGCCAATGGCGTAACGCGCGCAAACCGTTGTCGCCGGTGTCGCCGGTCAAAAAGCGGGACGCTCCGGCGGTTCGGATAGCGCAGCCCCCTTCGCTTTCCGCCCGATTGTTTCGCCGCCCCGCGAAAACCCGCCCTTGAAACGAACCGCGAACGGCTGAATTGCCGAACCGTAAAGGAGAACGTCATCACATGAAACTGGCCTCGCAGGAAGGGCTTGCTGTCGGGACGTCGCTGCCCGAAAAACTGGACAATCTCGCCGCCGCCGGGTACGAAGGCATCGAGTTTTGGGGATCGAATCTGTGGGAGCGCCTGGACGAAATTCGCGGCGCGACGCAGGCGCATTCCGTCAAGCCCGCCACCATCTGCGCCGGGTTTCGCGGCTGCCCGCTCGACGCCGACAAGAAAGAGCGCGATCTGGCTTCCGCCGACATGCACCGTCTCCTCGAAACCGCCGGGGAACTCGGCATGGTCGGCCTGATCATGGTTCCCATCTTCGGCCCGCCGCGCCTGCCCGACCTGTCGCCGCTCGCCTCGCCCACGCAGTTAGAACGCGACCTGCTGTACAAACTGTGCGACGATTGGGGCCGAACCGCGCAAAAAGCGAACACGTTTTTGCTGCTCGAACCCCTCAATCGCTACGAAACCCACCTCATCAAGACGCTCGACGACGGCGTGCAAATCTGCGAGAAAGTCGGCAACCCTCACGTCAAAATCATGGCCGATTTCTTTCACATGAGCATCGAGGAAGGCGACATTCCCGCCGCCATTCGCAAAGCGGGCGCGCATATCGCGCATGTCCATCTCGCCGACAGCACGCGGCAGTTGCCCGGCTACGGGCATACTGATTTCAAATCCGGCTTTCAAGCCCTGCGCGACATCGGCTACTCCGGCTACATGGCGCTCGAATGCGGCAACCCCGACAGCGACAAGCAGGCCGGACTGGAAAAATCCGCCGATTATCTCCGCGCCCAAATGTAAATGCGCCTTACGCAGGCGTGTAAAAAATAAAATCGCTGGAAGGATCAAGCCCTGTGCCAAAACCCGATAACGCCCCCTCATCACCAGAACCGGGCAAACTCTCGCGCCGCCAGTTCTCGCGACTCGCCGCCGGTTCCGCCGCCACGCTCGTCACCGCTCTTGCCAATCCGAACGACGCCCAGGCCGGCCCCCTGCAAACCGCGCCGGAGAAATCGCCGATGCCCGCCGCGCCCGACCCGCGCCTCGCCCAGCTGGAGCGCGAACGCGCCGCGCCCTTCACGCCCGAACAACGCAAGCGCCTGCCCGCCGAACTGAAAAACCTGGACGAGGGATTGGCCGACCTGCGAAAGTTCCCGCTCGCCGACGGCGGCAGCGAACCCGCAACCGTCTTCACGCCCGTTCGCGCCCACGCCAATAAAAAGCCCGCCTGAAACCGCGCCCGTTTTTCGCCCGCTCGTCATGCGTTCAAGACAGACGGGCGGACGTCCTGAGGGGCGCGGGCGTGAAGACGGTTGCGGGTTCACCCGCGTGACGAAATGCGATTTCGACGGAAAAGAAGGGGATTTCATGGCTATTGCTCACCTCGACGTCACGCGCGCAGTATTGCTGGGAAACTGCATCGCTTACGCCTACCATTTGTACGATGTCGCGGCGGGCAACCCAGACGAGTTTCCCAACGCGAGCATTCCAGCGGGCTATGCGTCGGTCACGGAAATCTACATAGATGAAGGACTGCTGTCGGAAATATCGCAGGGGCTGGAAAACACCATCAAACAAGCCTTCAACCTAGACAAACCAATCGGCGTCGTCCTGAAATCCGAGCAGGAAGTCCTCGTTGCCTTCCGCGGTACGCAAACCGCCTTCGAATGGCTCCATGACGTTGAATTTTTCCGAACGCCTTTTCTTTACGCGCCTAACGCCGGGAGCGTGGAAACGGGCTTTGCAGACCTGTATCGCAGCTGCACGTGGGGCAATGCCAGCGGCGCTCCCCGTCTCGCGGATGGTCTGGAAGCGGAAGCGAGCGGTAAGGCTCTCTCCCTCACCGGGCATAGCCTTGGCGCGGCGCTGACGACCTTGCTGGCGTTGGAAATGGCGGCGAAACCCGGCGAGCCGCCTCATGTCGTGACGTTTGCCAGCCCCCTGGTCGGCGATAAGACGTTCGCGGGAAAATACGACGAACTGACGCCCGACTCGTGGCGCATCGCCAATCGCCCGGATGTCGTAACCTATCTGCCGCCGCCCTTCGTGGGCTATACCCACGTCGCGACGGAATATCCGATCAACTCCGATCATTTGACCCGGCAGAGCTGGGCTTGCTGGCACGCGCTGCAAACCTATATGCACTTGCTGGCCCCGGCCAGTATGCCGCTTAAGGAAAATTGCAAAATCACGTAGCGCGAAAAGAAGCGCCGGTTCGCGCGCCATAGGGCGCGCAGGCCGCCTTTGCCTGCCGGACAGCCAACGACCCGCAAGAAAATTTTTCATTGGAGACTCGCCCCGCATGAATGACGTTCCCCTGCACTATCAATCGGCTGCCGCGCTCGGCAAAATGATCCGGGCCAAGAAAATCTCGTCCGTCGAATTGACGACCCTTTATCTCGACCGTCTGGACAAGCAGGGCCGCGCCCTCAACGCCCTGGCCGAACTGACCCGCGACCTCGCTCTCGCCCAGGCGCGGCAGGCCGACCAGGAACTCGCCTCCGGCAAAGCGCGCGGCCCGCTGCACGGCGTTCCCTACGGCGCGAAAGACCTGCTCGCCACCAAAAACATTCCCACGCGCTGGGGTTCGCCCGCCCACAAAGACCAGGTTTTCGACTACGACGCCGCCGTCATCGAGCGCCTGCGACAGGCCGGAGCCGTCCTCGTCGGAAAACTTGCGATGGTGGAACTCGCTGGCGGTGGCGGGTACGAGTATGCGGCGGCCTCGATCACCGGGCCGGGCCGCTGTCCCTGGAACCCGGAACGCTGGTCGGGCGGCTCGTCATCGGGATCGGGCGCGGCGGTCGGGGCGGGCGCGGTCGGGTTCGGCATCGGAACCGAAACCTGGGGCAGCATCACGGTTCCCGCCGCCTTCTGCGGCGTCAGCGGCCTGCGCCCCACCTATGGGCGGGTGTCCCGCTACGGCGCGATGGCCCTCTGCTGGACAATGGACAAAATCGGCCCCCTCGCGCGCTCGGCGGAAGACTGCGGACACGTCCTCCAGGCCATTGCCGGGCATGACCCGCGCGACCCGTCCAGCGCGACCGAACGCTTCGTCTTTCGCCCCCGGCCCGCCGTGTCCACGTCCGGGAAACCGTTTCGGATCGGCATCCTGCCCCACGATTACGCCAAAGCCCCCGAAACCAAAGCCCGCTTCGACACGGCCTGCGACCTATTCAAGAAGCGCGGTTTCGTCCTCAAAGACGCCAGGTATCCCCCAAACTTGCCCTACGACCAGGCGGCGGGAACCATCGTCACGGCGGAGGGCGCGGCGGCGTTCGAGACCCTAATCCGCAGCCCGAAACTGGCCGAACTCGCCGATGCGGGCCAGCAGGCCGGATTCATCGCCGGTCTCGCCCTGCCCGCCGCCGATTATATCCGCGCCCTTCGCATTCGCACGCTCGCTCTGAACGCGCTGGCGACGATGTGGGACGATTTCGACGTTCTCATCGCTCCGACCCTGCTCAAGGAAGCGACGCCGATTGCCCTCAGCCTCAACGAGGGTTTCGCCGACGTCGGCGGCAACGGCGGGCCGGGCAATCTCGCCGGGTGGCCCTCAATCTCGATTCCGATGGGCTTCGGCAAGGCGGGCCTGCCCCTCGGTCTGGAAATCATCGGCCCGCCCTACGGCGAGTCGGCCATTCTCGCGCTCGCCCTGACCTTCCAGCGCGAAACCGACTGGCACGCGCAGCATCCCGCCGTTTAACTCCCTTTTCACGTCTGTCTACTCCGCCCCGCGTTCCGCACTCGGAGCGCGGGGCGGATCGGACAGGCGGAAAAAGGAACCCGGCCTGCCTGCGGCGTCTGCGAAGAACGCGCGTCCTCGCAAAACCCGGCGTTCCCCGTCGCCCGAACGTAAAAAGCCGCCTTGCAGCAAAACAGCCCCTTCCCCCAAAATGGGAAAGGGACGGTTCGCGCCTCGCTTCGGCGCTTCCCCTC
>JBBRNU010000425.1:0-4629 GCA_038230115.1 Chthonomonadales bacterium
AGCTCGCAGGGCGACGGCACGCTGACGGTCATCAAGGAGACCTCACCCACAAACTTCGTGGTGGAACAGACCGTCAAGACCATGCCGGGAGCCAAGACGCTGACTCTGGACAGCAAGACGGGCCGGATTTTGCTCATCGCGGCGGAGTATGGAGCGCCGACCCCGCCCCCGGCAGGTGATACGCCGCCCTCCGCGACGCCGCCTGCGGGCGGGGCGCCGTCGGGAGCCTTTCCGCAGGGGCCAGGCGGAGGCCGGGGCGGACGCGGCCCGATGACGCCGGGGTCGTTTTCGATTGTGGTAGTCGGGAAGTAAGCCGCTCGCGCGGCAAGTCGGATCGAATGATAAGACGGAGCGTGTCGGGTCGCCTTGTGCGGCCTGGCCGCTCCGTTTTGCTGCGTGCCGGAGGTTGCCCCCCCCGGCAGGAAAAGGGTTTGCCGGAGGTTGAAAACCTTCGGTAGAAAAAAGGGTTGCCGGAGGTTACCCCCCCGGCGCCCCGTCACGACGCAAATCGTCCATTTGCCCTGATAAGAATCATGCAAAAGCGGAACTCGGCAGGAAACGCGCGCCGTGAACGCGAAATTTGCGGCAGCGAAGCAGGCGTCCATGTCGTCGTCGGCGAAATCGGGGAGGAAAAGGGCGAATGCGTCTGCGCGAAGCCGCGGCAGTAGGCTGGAACGGACTGCTGGACGTTGTGTACCCGCCGCGCTGTCTGGTATGCGAAAGCGTACAGGCGGCGGGCGCGCTGTGTCTGGTCTGCCGGGGCGAGATCAAGCCGTTGGCCCCGCCATTTTGCGACCGCTGCGGGGCGCCGATAAGTCCGGGGCGCGCGGTCTGCCCGGACTGCGAAGCCGGGCCGGAGCCGCCATTCGCCTGGTCGCAAGCATGGGGGCAGTACGATGGCGTCCTGCGCCGCGCCATTCATCGCCTCAAGTACGACGGCAAAACGGCCCTCGCCCATCCGCTCGGCGTTCTCCTCGCCGCCTCGCTCGACGAGCCGCCCTCGCCCCTGCTGTTTCCGACCGATCCGCAATCTGGCCCGCTCGATTTCGATGTCGTGGTTCCGGTTCCCCTCCATCCGGCCCGTCTGCGGCAGCGCGGCTTCAACCAGGCCGAGCGCGTGGCCCGCATCGTCGCGCAGCAGCGCGGCTGGCGGATGGACGACCGCAGCCTGCGAAGAACCCGCGCCACGCGCACGCAAACCGACCTGAACGCCGCCGAGCGAGCGCGCAACGTCGCCGAAGCCTTCACCGCCCGAACCCCGCTCGCGTTCCAAAACCAGCGCGTCTTGCTCCTCGACGACGTGCTGACCACTTCAGCGACCGTCACGGAATGCGCCCGCGTCCTCCAGAACGCGGGCGCAAGTCGGGTTTGCATCGTGGCCCTGGCAAGGGGAGCCTGAGTTTTACGACGGTATCGCTAAACAGCGCTGTAGAGCGAACTCATCGAATGGCGACGAAATGAATTTCTTCGCTCTGTGGCGTTCCGCCGTGTGTCCTTCGGACACGGGAGGCAGCAAAGACTTTTGCGCTATTGGCGTCGTGTCCGCAGGACACACAGCCGCAGGCTACCGAGCGAAGAAATTCATTTCGTCGCGTTCCGTCCCGTAAGACTACGAATAAACGACGCTGGAGCGTGTGCAAGCGGTCAGGGCTTGGTCGAGGCGGACTTTTGCGCGGCATTGAGATGCTGCGCGTCCACGGTGATCTGCATCAGGCCCAGGCACATCTCGTCGGTGGTCTGCTCGCCCCAGCCCACGATGCGCGGCGGATGCGTCGGCTGGCGCGGGTTCCGTTCGGAGTTGTCATAAATCGCCGTCAGTTCGATTTTCGAGCCTTTCGGCAAATGCACGGGCTGCTTGTACCGATACGTTTCCTGCCAGTTGAAATCCCAGTCGGCGACATAGATCAGCGGGCGCGTCGAGCCGTCCGGCAGGGTCGCCGTCAGTTTCATTTCCCGCCCCAGCAGGTGCATGTGCGGCATCACGGCCCAGAGCGTCACGTCGGCAGGCACAGTCAGGTTGGCTTTGACCTCTTTATGCGCGTCGCCGGGATTGAGCCGGAAGAACGCATTGATCATCCCGAAGGTGTACATTTCTTTTTCGACCGACGCTTTGTCCGCGAAGTACAAACCGACCGCGCTATTGTCTTCCTCGACCTTGCCGTCTTTATGGTAATGCACCTGCAAGACCATTTTCCAGCCCTTGCCGATTTTGAACGCTGTGCCAGTCGGCAGGAAGTTGGCGGTATTGCCGGGCGCCCAGCCCTTCACGAACACTTCGTCCTCATAGGGAATGCCGATGTTCGTGCCGGCGACGCTGTAACCCGGCTCGGTTTCCTTGCCGTCCATTTGGGCCGACTTGCCGCTCCGGTCGAAATACATTACCATGTGATGCACAATCGCCCGGTTGCCCGCCTTCAATTCCATGCCGCGCAGATAGTGGTCTTCGGCGAAGTCCATTGGCAGCACGTACTCGCGGTACACGTCGGCCCCTTCCGCCGCCAGATGATACGCGCGCACCGGGCGCACGACCGCGTCGGGCTGACCCATGTTCCATTCCTGATGAACGGCGAGGCGCGGGGCCGGGGGCGCCTGTTTCAGATCGCCCGGCACGGCTCCGGCGTCGGCCCATTTCGCCAGGGTCGCGATTTCTTTCTCGCTCAGGGCGCGGGCGTCGTGAAAGTCGCCGTAACCGGGAACGGCCTTCCAGGGCGGCATGAGATGGCGGGCGGTATATTCTTTGATGGAAGCCGCCCAGGTGCGCGCCTCGGCATAGTTCGTCAGCGCGAAGGGCGCGGCCTCGCCCGGACGGTGGCAGGCCACGCACTTGGCGTTTAGAATTTTCGCCACGTCGCGGGCGTAGGTTACGGTTCCGGGCGCAAGCGCGACCGGGCGGGCCGTGTCCCGGAAAATCGAGCAGCCGAACGCGAGGGTGCGCGGGCGGGCGACCGCGCGGCTCGCGAGCAGGTCTTCCAGGGCGTCGCGCACGTCGCTGCGAATGATGCGCGTGCGCTCCTGGTTGTCGTCAAGGCGCCCGCGATAGCGCACCAGGCCGCGCGCGTCCAGAATCACGGCTTCGGGCGTCTTGTCGGCGGCGAGGGCGTCGGCCAGCGCGGTTCCTTGATCCTTGACGACCGGGAACGTGAAACGCCGCGCTTTGGCGTCGCGCCGCACCGTCGCCAGCGTATCGTCGTGGTTGGAGTTGACGAGGAAAAATTGGACGCCCCGCGCGCCGTAAGCGGCGGCGAGTTCGTTGATGCGGGGCGTGTAAATGTTCGAGACCGGGCATTGCGTGGAGGCGAAAAAAAACACCGTCGCTTTATGCTGCGCGGCCTCGCCGAAATCATGGGCGCGTCCGTCCAAATCTTTCCAGCGCACGGCGGCAGGCGCGGACAAACCCGACAATTCGGTTGGCTTCGCGGTCGGCGCTGTCGCCTGCGCCCCGCTCATTTGCCCGGCCAGCAGCGAACCGCCCGCCGCCAGCGTCAGCAGGCAAGCGGTCAACCCGCCTCTTCTTTTCGATTTCATTTTCAGTCGGAACACGGCGAGTCTCCTCTTGGAACATTACATGAAGGCCGATTTTGGAATCCGCGTCGAACGGGCATGCATTCGCGTTCTGCCAATTCGTTCATACGTCTTGTGACGGAAAATACAGGGGCAGGTTTCGGCGTTTGCAGCCTTGCCGACATTTTGCCGCTTCGATTTTCACGTTCCATGTTCAATTTCAACGCGCGCTGTAGCGCGTGTGCGTGTCGCTATGGGGGCCGAGCAGACGCCGAATCAAGAGGTAGAGCGGGATTGCGAGAATGGCGTTGTACAGCGTGGTCGAGCCGAGCGCCCGCGCCCAGTGCAGCAGGGCGGACTGCGGCGCGAACAGAAAAAACAAGCCCTCGGCCAGCGCGGTTCCCGCGGCGACGAGGGCGAGGGCGAACAGGGCGGAGTCGCGAAAAATGCGCTCTTCCAGCCAGCCGACGCCGAAGGCGACCAGGGTGCGGCTGACGATCAGGCTGCCAAACCCGCCGTGCGGCGGCGCGGCGAGACAGGCCAATAATAATCCCGCGAAAAATCCCAGCGCCGCCGCGCCGTTGGCGTCGCAGAAGAGCGCGCCCGTCAGCGCCGTCGCCAGCAGCAGGTCGGGCTTGGCCCCGCCAATTTGCATCGCGTCGGCGAAGGCTCCCTGCAGGCAGGCCGCGATCAGCAGCAAAAGCGCCAGCCGCAGGCCGCGCCGCGCTCCCTCGCTCATGGCAGCACGTAAACCTCTTCCAGCCGGTCGAAATCCACGACGGGGCGCACGCGCGCCGACTTCGCCGTGTTGCCCTCGTCCGACTTCACCTCGGTCACGGTTCCAATAGTAATTCCTGGCGGATACACGCCGCCCAAGCCCGACGTGACAATCACGTCGCCCGGCTTGATGTCGGCGTCGTTGGGAAGGTACACGAGGGACAGCGATTTCGAGAAGTCGCCTTTGCACGCCCCGACCGCGCGCGATTTGGCCCGCTGCACCCGCGCGCCCGCCCCCGAATTTTGATCCGTGAGCATCAGGACGGTGGCGGTTCCCGGCGTCACCTCAGAAACGTGGCCCACCAGTCCATTGCGGGTCACGACCACGCTGTTGGGCTTTACGCCGTCTCG
>JBBRNU010000426.1:0-4623 GCA_038230115.1 Chthonomonadales bacterium
CGTGTCCCGTCCGCGAGGACGGTTGGCAAACTTGTTTGCCTCCCTGCCGGGTCTTTTATAGGCCCGGCTGACGCGCCCTTTTATTTTGTGCAGGGTTTTGCCGTGCGCGCGTGGAAGATTTCCGGCAGTCGTCTCGTTTCGTCTCATCGGGGCGCAGGGCGAAACCCGACCCCAACGATCCGCAGGAGAAACATACGCTTATGGAACCGAAACAACCTTCCGCGCTGGACGATTTTCTGTTCGACCTGCGCGGCTACCTCATCCTCCGCAACGTCATCGCGCCCGATCTGCTCGACGATTTGAACCGCGCGTTCGACCAGTTCCCGCCGATGGAATTTGGACAGTGGCTTGGCAACGCCCAGCGCCGTGATTATCACGGCGCGACCGGATTCGAGCTGCACAACTGCGTTGAGGCGGGCGAGCCGTTCGAGCGCCTGATAGACAACCCCGGCTGGATCAATTACATGCGGCATTACTGCGGCGAGGAAAAATCCTACGTGCAGGGGCTTTTCATGGACGAGTGCATCGCCTCGATCCGGCATTCCGGCGGACATCATCCGGTTCACTCCGGCGGGTTTCAGGGCGCGCTCCGGGGCGCCTATGAATACAAAAACGGCGTGTTTCGCTGCGGGCAGTGCAATATCCTGCTCGCCCTGACCGACATCGGCCCCGGCGACGGCGCGACGATGGTGGTTCCCGGCAGTCACAAGTCGAATTTCCCGCATCCCAACATGGGCGACTATCAAAATTTGGACTTGATGGACACTCTGGAGGGGGCGGTCGAGGCGCATTTGAACAAAGGCGACGCGCTGTTGTTTGTGGACGGCGTTATGCACGGCGCGGGCAGTCGGGTCAATCCGGGCGAGCGGCGCGTCGTGATTTATCGCTACGGGCCGGTCTGGGGGGCGTCCCGCTTCGGGTATCAGTACTCGCAGGAACTGGTGGAACGCCTGACCCCGGAGCGCCGCAAAATCATCCAGCCGGTCGCTCCGGTTCATCCCGGCAAGTGAGCGGGCCGAAGTTCGGCAAATGGCAAAATGACGCGATGCTTCGACGCCGCGAGAAAATTCATCAAATTCGGCAGTTTCATCCCGACGCGCGCCAGCAGAACAACATGACAACGAAATTCTTGCGAATCCGCCCGCATTTTTTGCAAGGCGTTCTGGCGCGCGTCGGCCTGCCGCTTGCCACCGTGTCCATTTCGTTCGCGGGCCTTCCGGTCAGCGTGGGCGCGACCTGTGGACGCAGCAGATTTCGCGCGTGACCGCGCCGGTCACGCGCGACTTGAAACCCCCGCCTTAATTTCTTCCGCATGGGCGAGTGAGCGCGACCGAAAGCCAGAAATGAGGACGCGATGCGAGTTTTGATTATCGGCGGCACGGGGTTGATCAGTACGCCGATGACGCGCAGTCTGCGCGAGCGGGGCGACGACATAACCGTGTACAATCGAGGACGGAGCGATAAGCCCCTGCCCCCTGACGTGCGGCAGATGCAGGGCGACCGCACGGATTACGCCGCGTTCGAGGCGCAGATGCAGGCGGCGGGAGCGTTCGACGTCGTGATTGACATGGTTTGCTATCGCCCTGCCGATGCCGAAAGCCTGTCACGCGCGTTCGCCGGGCGCGCGGGCCAGCTCATCGTTTGCAGCACGGTAGACGTGTATACCAAAACCCCGTCGCGCTATCCCATTCGCGAGACCGAGTCGCACGCCCCGACGCAGTGGGATTATTCGCAGGACAAGGCGCGTCTGGAAGCCCTGCTCTGGGCGGCGTCCGGGCGCGGCGACTTTCCGCTGACCATCCTGCGGCCCGCGCATACTTACAACGAGGGTGGCGCGCTGCTGCACAGTCTGGGCGGCGGAACCACGTATCTTGACCGACTGCGGCGCGGCAAGCCGATTGTAGTGCATGGCGACGGGAACTCGCTTTGGTGTTCGTGCTTCGCCGACGACGTGGCGCAGGCGTTTGTCACGGCGACCGGCGCTTCCGTCGCCTTCAACAAATCGTATAATCTGGCGGGCGAGGAATGGCTGACCTGGAACCGCATCCATGAGATCGTCGCGAACGCGCTGGGCGGGCCGCCGCCGCCGCTGGTTCACATCCCGACCGACCTGCTCGCGAAAATGACCGACCGCGCCCACATCAGCGCGATCAACTTCCAGTACAACAATGTTTTCGACAACGGAGCGGCCCGCGACGACCTGAATTTTCAGTACACAGTTCCGTTCGCCGAGGGCGCGCGGCGCGTCATCGCCAATCTGGACGCGCGCGGCAAAATCGAAAACAGCGATAACGACCCGCTCGACGACCGCCTGATCGCCGCGTGGCAAAGTATGACCGAAGCCCTCCCGTCGCAAGCGGACGCGCCCGCGTAATCGGCCAGCCCATTCGCCGCATTGCGCGCCGTCAATTCAAGTTCAGGCCGGTTTGCCGCCCCTACGAAAAAGCGACGCTTCCGCCGCCAACGGGTAAAATCTGCTGAACTTCTCTACAACGCGCTGTCGCTCGCATCTTTGCTGGCGTCTGGCGGCGGCGGAAGACGCCGCTCGAAGCGCAGCAACGCATTTTCCAGGCGCAGCAGCAGATTTTCGCGGTCACGCGCGGACGTATCGCGGTCATGCTGCAACGCGAAGGCAAGGCGTTGTACTGTGTCGGCCAACTCTTTTATGCGTTGATCTTGCTCTTTGTCATGCTGGCGAATCTCCTTGATGTCCACCTTGCACTCGCGTATATCGTGAGCCATCGCAAATACCTGCTTGCCGAAATCGATTACTGGTTTCAGCATGGTTTATCTTGGCGCTTCCAGAGCGGCGATCTGAACGCGCAGGCGAGCCAGAACCGCATCGGTGTGCGTGGCGATGATCTCGGACTCGGCCTTGAGGCGGTCAATCTCTATCTGCTTTTCCCGCATACTCTCGCTGATTTGCCGGAGTTCCGTCGTTATCTGAGCCAGCGTATTCTCCGCTTCGATGTCTTCCTGTGACCTGGAAAGCGTGGCCGTCATTTTTGTCATTTGCTGCGTACCTCCCGAATGTAGTGTAGCACGGTCTCGCTTATTTTGCCAGTGAAAAACTTGACGACCCGCTGCCTGAGCGCCGCGTGGCCGAACCTGACCGAAGCCCTCCCGTCGCAACTGGCTTCGCTGGCTTGATCCGCTATTTTTGCCGCCGCGCCACCGCGAATAATCTATTCGATCTCGCTCAAGTTCGCTCGGCTGCGCCTGCGGTCAAATAAATTGGTTCTCGGGAAACTTTACGGGCGCTCTTTTCGCATTCTGTCCCGCGCCAGGGCGCTCGCCACCGCGCGTTCGCTGATGCGAAAACTTGTTTTTGCGAGTTGCCCTAACGTCTGTGGAAGTTCGAGCAAACCGCGCTCGGCGGCAAGTTCAAGAACCGTGAGCGTTCCCGATATGGCAAGCCCTTGTTCCTGGGCGACCCGCCTGCCTTTGCGCTCGTCTATGAGCAGCAGGTCTGCCTTCAGCGTGACAGCAAGCGTGATGGCCTCCGTCTCGCCAGGGCCAAGACCCGGCAGCAAAAGAAGCGATTCCGCGGCGCGGATTTGCGCCCATATCGGCGGCGTTTCGGCCCAGCGGCGCACGATTTCCGGCGCGTCCCGGTGAAGCATCTCCTGCTGCATGGCGCTCGGAATTACAATGCCTCGAAACAGCGCGGGCAGAATATCTATCTTACCAAGCAGAACTAGGTAATTGAAGACGCTCGTATCGGCGACGACAATCATGGCATGTCGCTCTGCATCACCCGATCCAGCGTGGCCCGGTCCGCAGCAAGTTCGTCTGTATCGTAAGCAGGATACGCCCCACGCTCGCTTAGAAAGCGCATGGCTTCCCAACGGCTTATCAGGCCAAGACTTTGCGCGACCTCGTGGCTGCTCATCCTGCCGCTGCGGAACGCTTCCGTTACCAGTCCTTCTAAAGCGTGGCGTTCCAGTTCCGGCCACTCGGCGCGAAGCTGGCTCTCAATGTCAGGGGGCAATTCCACAACAATCGGCATCGTCGTTTCCTTTGGCATTTATCCTGGACGTGAGAATAGTATAACACAGGCGGTTGCAGTTGGGTCGTGTCATTGGCGGTATTCAGAGTCGTCTGCTTTAGAAAAGGCGGGAACAGGAAAGCGCAGGGCGAAAGCGAAGCGCCGCCTATTTTCTTATCGGGGGGAACGCATGGGGAGCGACGACCGAACCGAGACGCTAATCGCCATCAAACCGACGACCGAAACCCTGACAAAACAAGGGCTGCCGTATTTTCTTGGCATCTCGGCGGACACGGCGGGAACGCAGGGACTTTCGATGCATCTGGTCACGATACCACCCGGAGCCAGCGCCGCGCCCCATCGCCATCAGGGGTTCGAAACGGCGATTTACGTGCTGGAAGGCCGGGTCGAAACGCGCTACGGCAAAGGACTGCGCCAATCTGTCGTCAGCGGCCCCGGCGAATTTTTGTTCATTCCGCCCGGCGTTCCGCATCAGGCCTGCAACCTCAGCGCGACGGAACCGGCCCGCGCCGTCGTCGCCCGCAACGATCCGCGCGAGCAGGAAAACGTCGTTCCCTACGACCCCGCCGGGGACAAATGAGCGGCATCTGGCAAATTTTGCGCGAAGCCCCGCC